>NZ_RZPI01001069.1:0-1082 GCF_003998715.1 Mesorhizobium sp. M7A.F.Ca.CA.002.15.2.1 | reverse complement strand
ATGGTTCAAGGTCGTCTCCTATGGCGTGCGCCAGGACGACCATCTGCTCGACATGGATGCCATCGAGAAGACCGCGCATGAAACCAAGCCGAAGCTGATCCTGGCCGGCGGCACCGCCTATTCCCGCGTCTGGGACTGGAAGCGTTTTCGCGAGATCGCCGACGCGGTCGGCGCCTATCTGATGGTCGACATGGCGCACATCGCCGGGCTGGTCGCCGGCGGCGTGCATCCGTCGCCGCTGCCGCATGCCCATGTCGTGACGACCACGACGCACAAGTCGCTGCGCGGCCCGCGCGGCGGCATGATCCTGTGCAATGACGAGGACATCGCCAAGAAGATGAATTCGGCGGTGTTCCCCGGCCTGCAGGGCGGCCCGCTTATGCATGTCATCGCCGCCAAGGCGGTTGCCTTCGGCGAAGCGCTGAAGCCAAGCTTCAAGGTCTATGCCGAGAGCGTTGCCGCCAACGCCAAGGCGCTCGCCTCCAGCCTCAAGGAAACCGGTCTCGACATCGTCTCCGGCGGCACAGACAACCATCTGATGCTGGTCGATTTGCGTCCGAAGAACGCCACCGGCAAGCGCGCCGAGGCGGCGCTGGGCCGCGCCAACATCACGTGCAACAAGAACGGTATTCCGTTCGACCCGGAAAAGCCTTTTGTCACCTCGGGCGTGCGTCTCGGCACCCCGGCCGGCACCACGCGCGGCTTCGGCCAGGCCGAATTCCGGGAGATCGGCAAGCTGATCGCCGAAGTGCTGGATGGTCTCAAGGTCGCCAATTCCGACGAGGGCAATGCCGCCGTCGAAGCAGCGGTCAAGGCCAAGGTCGTGGCGCTGACCGATCGCTTCCCGCTCTATCCCTATCTCGGCTGACGCGATAGGAAGTTTTGCGGCCTGCTGCAACGACAAGCGTCGTTTCAGCAGGCCGGGGCGACCGACAGGAGCCTTGATGATGCGACCATTTCGTTTCGCCGACCTTGGCGCCGTTGGCGCTCTGGCTGCTTTGATCGCCGGGCCTTTCCCCGGCAACGCCTTGGCGCAAACCGCCCCTGCTCAAGCCGCGCCCGCGCAACCCGCTCCTGCGCAA
>NZ_RZPI01001068.1:0-1083 GCF_003998715.1 Mesorhizobium sp. M7A.F.Ca.CA.002.15.2.1 | reverse complement strand
GCATCGGCGGCATCGAGGGCATCGCCGAGAACGCGATGATCCTCAAGGAACGCGGCCCGCGCCGCATCAGCCCCTTCTTCATCCCGGGCCAGATCATCAATCTCGTCTCCGGGCAGGTTTCGATCCGGCACGGGCTGAAAGGCCCGAACCATGCCGTCGTCACGGCCTGTTCGACCGGCGCGCACGCCATTGGCGATGCTGCCCGGCTGATCATGTGGGGCGATGCCGACGTGATGGTCGCCGGTGGCGCCGAAGCGCCGGTGACGCGGCTGTCGATCGCCGGGTTCGCCGCATGCCGGGCACTGTCGACGGAACGCAATGATTCGCCGCAAACGGCGTCGCGCCCCTATGATCGCGACCGCGACGGCTTCGTCATGGGCGAGGGCGCCGGCGTTGTCGTGCTCGAGGAGCTCGAACATGCCAAAGCACGCGGCGCCAAGATCTATGCCGAGGTGACGGGTTATGGTCTCACCGGCGACGCGCATCACATCACGGCGCCCGCCGAGGATGGCGATGGTGCCTTCCGTTGCATGACGGCGGCACTCAACCGGGCCAAGCTTACGCCTGCCGACGTCGACTACATCAACGCGCACGGCACCTCGACCATGGCCGACACGATCGAGCTCGGCGCTGTCGAGCGGCTTGTCGGCAATGCCGCATCGAAGATCTCGATGTCGTCGACCAAGTCGTCGATCGGCCATCTGCTTGGGGCGGCCGGTGCCGCCGAAGCGATCTTCTCGATCCTTGCCATCAGGGACAATGTCGCGCCGCCGACCATCAACCTCGACAACCCCGAACGCGAAACCGCGATCGACCTGGTGCCGAACAAGCCGCGCGCCCGCCAGATCGACGTGGCGCTGTCCAATTCGTTCGGCTTTGGCGGGACCAATGCGTCGCTGGTCTTCCAGCGCTACAATGGCTGATCGTCCGGCTGCCGGGCGACGCTTTGGCGTGCCGTCAATTTTGCCATATTCGCCTCTACTCTGCCGCTGGGGATTCGTTGGGCGATCAAACGGTAGGGCGAAATGAACACAAATCCGGCAGGCAACGGAGAATTCGGGCAACGGCCGGCAACATCCGGAC
>NZ_RZPI01001067.1:0-1085 GCF_003998715.1 Mesorhizobium sp. M7A.F.Ca.CA.002.15.2.1 | reverse complement strand
ATCCATTCTTCCAGACCATGCAGAAGGGCATCGAGGAGCAGGCCAAGGCCAACGGCGTCAGTGTCAGCGTCCAGGCCGCCGCCAACATGGGTGACGCCACCGGCCAGGCCGACCGCCTGACCGCCATGGCCATGCAGGATTTCGATTGCTACCTGGTCAACCCGATCAGCGTCTCCAACCTCGTCCAGGCGCTGGTGCCGGTCGCCCAAAAGAAGAAGCCGATCGTCAACATCGACTCGACCATCGACCCCGAGCAGGCCAAGGCCGCCGGCTTTGCCGTCTCGACCTATATCGGCACCGACAACGTCGCCGCAGGCGTGCTGGCCGGCGAAGAGATGCTGAAGCTGGTGCCTAAGGGTTCCAAGGTCGCGCTGGTCGCCGGCATCGTCGGCGATGTCGGCTCCAACGCCCGCATCAAGGGCTTCAGGCAGGCCGTCGAAGGCAAGCTCGAAATCGTGGTGATGGTCAGCGCTGACTGGGATCGCGAAAAGGCGTTGACCGCCGCCACCGATATCCTCGCCGCCCATCCGGACCTCGCCGGCTTCTTCGCCGCCAACGACATCATGGCCCTTGGCGTCGAGCGCGCCGTGCGGACGTCGGGCAAGGACGTCAAGGTGATCGGCCTAGACGGCATTGTCGATGCGCTGAAGTCGATCGCATCAGGCGAACTCACCGCCACCGTCGCCCAATACCCCTATGTCGTCGGCGCCATGGGCGTCGAAGCCTGTGCGGTCGCGGCCAAGGGCAAGGAACTGCCGGCCAACGTGCCGGCACCTGTGCTGTTGATCAACAAGGACAATGCCGAAGCGTCGCTAAAGAATTTTCCGCGTCCCGGCGGCGACTATCCCGATCCCTTCCGCGAGATGCTGAAGTGAGCACACCTGCAGACAACGCGCCCGCCGCCCATTCGGCGGGTGCGGAGGAGAGCCGTCCCTCCCTGGCGGCTCTCCTCCTCGATCCCTCCTTCTGGGCCGACTGGGCATCCGTCGTCGGCCTGGTCGGCCTCGTCATCGTCTTCGGCATCGCCCAGCCGGTCTTTCTCAGCGTCGCCAATCTGCAGGCGCTGCTGCTGGCGGCTGCGATCC
>NZ_RZPI01001066.1:0-1089 GCF_003998715.1 Mesorhizobium sp. M7A.F.Ca.CA.002.15.2.1 | reverse complement strand
CTCCATGAACCAGGCATCGGGCGCGATGACGCGCAGGGCCGCAAGGGCTGTGGCGCGCGCCTGATCGAACTGCTCCAGCGTGCTGTGAACGGCGGCGGCGAGAACCACGAGCTCGGCCTCGATCGTTGTGCCGGTCATCGTGCCCGGGTCGTTGCTGTCGGTCGGTCCGGCTTCGACCAGCTTGCGCGCATTGCTCAGCGTCTGTTGGGCAATCTCCGGCTGGCTGCTGTGCACCGCCAACCACAGCACGACCAGCTGCAGCCGAATGCGCTGGTCGATCAGCTTCCTCGGCAGCAGTGCCAGCAGCTGGCGCACGTAGAGAAGCTGGCACTGGGCGATGAGGTCGAGCGCATTGTTCTCCACGAACACCGCCGCGCGGGCCTGGTCGCCGGCGGCCAGCGCGTGCCCGATCGCCTCTGTCAGCATCTTGCGCTCGCCGAACCATTCGGCAGCCGCCAGATGCAGCGGCGCGATCATCTCCGGTTCGCGCCGTTCCATTTCGCGGCTAAGGAAATCGCGGAACAGATGATGGTAGCGGAACCAGCGCCGCTCTTCGTCGAGCGGCACCAGGAACAGGTTGCGCGTCTCGATCTCGGTGATCGCCGCTTCGGCGTCGGCCGCGCGCATCACCGCCCGGCAGGGCTCGGCGCTGAAGCGTTCGAAGATCGAGCTGTAGAGCAGGAATTTTGCGATCGCCGGCGGCAGTTCCAGGAACACTTCGCCCATCAGGAAGTCGGCGACGTTTCGGTTGGCGCCGGTAAAATTGCCGATGACGGTTTCCGGTGCATGCGCGGCACTCAGTGACAAAGAGGCCAGTTGCAGGCCGGCGGCCCATCCTTCGGTGCGCGAGCACAAGGTCTCCACCGTGCCGCTGCTGACGCTCAGGCCCAGCTTGTCGTTGAAGAAAGCTTCGGCCTCGGATGAGGCGAAACGCAGATCGTCGGGGCCGATTTCGAAAACGTCGCCAAGCACCCGGAGCTTGCCGAGCTGCAGGTCGGGCAGGCTGCGTGAGCCGATGACGAAAGCAACATTTTCCGGCGCCTGCCGGGTCAGGCGCTCCATGAACCGCTTCACCGCCGGCGCCTCGAC
>NZ_RZPI01001065.1:0-1091 GCF_003998715.1 Mesorhizobium sp. M7A.F.Ca.CA.002.15.2.1 | reverse complement strand
CGCTTCCCGGCATCAGGCTCACCGGCATCGACACCCATATCGGCAGCCAGATCACGGAGCTGCAGCCCTTCGACGACGCCTTCGCCCTGCTTGTCGATCTGGTCGGCGCGCTGCGGGCGGACGGCCATGCCATCGAGCATATCGACCTCGGCGGCGGCCTCGGCATCCCCTATCGCGTCGACAACAACCCGCCGCCGCTGCCCGATGCCTATGCCCAGATCGTCAGGAAGCATGTCACCAAGCTCGGGCTGAAGGTGATGTTCGAGCCGGGCCGGCTGATCGTAGGCAATGCCGGTATCCTCGTCTCGGAAGTGATCTTCGTAAAAGAAGGCGACGCCAAGAACTTCCTCGTCGTCGACGCCGCCATGAACGATCTCATCCGGCCGACGCTCTACGATGCCTTCCACGATATCCGTCCGGTCGTGCAGCCGCCGGCGGACACGCCGCGCATGATGGTCGACGTCGTCGGCCCGGTCTGCGAGACCGGCGATTATATCGGCCTGGACCGCGATCTGCCCAGGCTGAAGGCCGGCGACCTGATTGCCGTCTCCACCGCGGGCGCCTATGGCGCGGTGCAGGCCGGCACCTACAACACCCGTCTGCTGGTTCCGGAGGTGCTGGTCGACGGCGACCGGTTCCACGTCGTGCGCCCACGCCTGACCTATGACGACCTGATCGGACTGGATTCGATGCCCGACTGGCTTGCATAGAAGCGCCGGAAACACACCGACCCGTCACAGGGAGCAATCATGACGAACGGCATCACCGTCACACGCGAGCGCATTGCCGCGATGGAACCGCGCATCCGCCCCTATATCAGGCACACGCCGGTGCTGCGCGTCGACATGGCCGACTTCGATCGGCCGCCGTTGGCCGTCGACCTGAAGCTCGAATGCCTGCAGCATTCCGGCTCGTTCAAGGCGCGCGGCGCCTTCACCAACCTGCTGGAGCGTGCGGTCCCAAAGGCCGGTGTCGTCGCAGCATCGGGCGGCAACCATGGCGCGGCCGTCGCCTATGCCGCCATGCGGCTTGGCCACAAGGCGACCATCTTCGTTCCCGAAGTGAGCCCGGCGGCCAAGCTGGAACGGATC
>NZ_RZPI01001064.1:0-1092 GCF_003998715.1 Mesorhizobium sp. M7A.F.Ca.CA.002.15.2.1 | reverse complement strand
TTTGCTGGCGCTGGGCGCGAGCGCCGACCAGATCGCCCGTATTCATGCGCCGATCGGGCTCGATATTGGTGCTGCCAGCCCGGGAGAGATTGCTGTTGCGGTGTTGGCCCAGGCGATCCATGCCTTCCGCTCGCGCGGGCTGGACGCAAAAGGTGCGGCGGCGTGAAATTCGGACCGATCCCGATCGAGACGGCGGAAGGCGCGGTGCTGGCACACTCCACCACCGCTGGTGAACGCCGCTTCCGCAAGGCGCATAGGCTGAGCGCCGAAGATGTGGCGCTGCTACGGACTGCCGGTGTTTCCGAGGTCGTTGCGGCTGTTCTGGCTGAAGACGACCTCGGCGAGGATGCGGCCGCGCAAACGATTGCCGGGAGCATGGCCTTTCGCGGCATCGAAGCCAAGCCTGCCGCGACCGGGCGGGTCAACCTCCACGCCAAGGCGCCGGGCATCTTCACGGTCGATGCCGCTGCCATCGACGCCATCAATGCCATCGATCCCGCCATCACCATCGCCACGCTGGCGCAGCATGCGCCGGTCGAGAAAGGCCAGATGGTCGCGACGGTGAAGATCATTCCCTTCGCGGTCGGTTCAGCGCTGGTCGACGCTGCGACAGAAATCTGCGCCGCAGGCGAGATCTTTGCCGTCAATGCCTACCGGCCCGTGCGTGTCGGCGTCATCCAGACGGTTCTGCCGGGCATCAAGCCTTCCGTGCTCGACAAGACGCTGCGCGTCACCGAAGCGCGGCTGGCGCGCACCGGCGGCAGGCTGACGGCCGAGCGCCGCACGGCGCATGAGATCGCGCCGGTGGCGGAGGCCACGGCTTCCCTGGTGCGCGACAATGACATGGTGGTGATCTTCGGCGCCTCGGCGATGAGCGATTTCGCCGATGTCATTCCCGCGGCGATCGAGAGGGCGGGCGGTACCGTCGTCCGCGCCGGTATGCCGGTCGATCCCGGCAATCTGCTGGTGCTCGGTACGCTCGGCGGCAAGCACGTCATCGGCGCGCCCGGCTGCGCCCGCAGTCCCAAGGAGAACGGGTTCGATTGGGTGCTGGACCGATTGATCGCCGGTCTCGACGTGACCGCCAGGGAT
>NZ_RZPI01001063.1:0-1096 GCF_003998715.1 Mesorhizobium sp. M7A.F.Ca.CA.002.15.2.1 | reverse complement strand
CGCCGCATGAGCGTGTCGGGTGCGGCCGCACGGATCATGGTGGTCGCGCGCGAGCCGGCCGGATGAACTACCGGCGCGACATCGACGGCCTGCGGGCCGTTGCGGTGCTGCCCGTCGTGCTCTTCCATTTCGGCGTGTCCGCCATTCCTGGCGGCTTCACCGGTGTCGACATCTTCTTCGTCATATCGGGCTATCTGATCAGCTGCAGCCTGCCCGATGATCTTGAGCGGGGCCAGTTCTCGATCGGCCGCTTCTACTGGCGCCGCGCCCGGCGCATCCTGCCGGCGCTGACCTTCGTCATCCTGCTCTCGAGCATTGCCGCCTGGTTCATCCTTCTGCCTTCGGATCTCCACGAATTCAGCCTTAGCGTGATCGCCGCCGCGACCTTCTGGTCGAATATCTATTTCTGGAGAACGATGAACTATTTCTCCATCGACGCAGAACTGCGGCCGCTCCTGCACACATGGTCGCTTTCGGTGGAAGAGCAGTATTATATCTTCGCGCCGATCCTGCTTTATCTGATCCACCGATACGTCTCGAAGCGCTGGCTGACGGTACTTCTGCCGATGGCCGTCGGCAGCTTTGCCCTGGCAGTCATAGCAACCTCGCTGGCACCGACGGCAGGCTTCTATCTCTTGCCGACGCGCATATGGGAGCTGGCGCTGGGCGCCATGCTGATGTTGCGGAAGCCTCCGGTCCTAGCCGGTCGGCTGGCGGTGGAACTGATCGGCCTCGCCGGCTTTGCCCTGATTGCGTTTGGCTTTGTGATGATTTCGGACAGCGATCCGTTTCCCGGCTACAATGCCCTATTCCCCTGCATCGGAACAGCACTGCTGATCTATGCTGGCCAGGATAACGCGGACAGGCCGGCACCTGTCGCCACTCGCGTGCTTCGGTTGGCGCCGCTGGTCTGGGTCGGCCTGATTTCCTATTCGCTTTACCTCGTCCACTGGCCAATCAACTCGTTCGTCCATTATCTCTCGCTGAAGACCGTCGGTGTGCCAACGATTGTCGCGATGACGGTGGCCAGTTTCGCCCTGGCGGCATTCTCCTGGAAATATGTCGAGCAGCCCTTCCGCCAGAAACGAGCCTATAC
>NZ_RZPI01001062.1:0-1099 GCF_003998715.1 Mesorhizobium sp. M7A.F.Ca.CA.002.15.2.1 | reverse complement strand
TTCTCGGCGCTCGACAAGAGCCTGCGCGGCCAGATGCAGGCCGAGATGAAGCGGCTGCACCAGGAAACCGGAACCACTTTCGTCTTCGTCACCCACGACCAGAGCGAGGCGCTGGCGCTGTCGTCGCGCGTTGCCATCTTCAACCACGGCAAACTGCTGCAGGTCGGAGCGCCCGACGAAGTCTACGACCGGCCGGACAACCGCTTCGTCGCCGAGTTCCTCGGCGAAATCAACATGCTGCCGCTGAAGGGCGTCAAGCCTGCCGGCAATGGCTCGACCGGCCTTTGCGAAGACCGCGCGGTCAGCATGGGCTGCAAGGCCGAACTCGTGCGCGGCGATGCCATCCTGGCGATCCGGCCCGAATACATGTCGATATCGGGCGAGGCGGCGGATGGCGAGAATGGCATCGCCGCTACCGCCACCAACTCCACCTATCTCGGTGCTGCGACGCGGCTCGACCTGACGACACGGCAAGGCGCCAAGGTTACCGTCTCGGTGCCGAACGAGGTGGCGGCCGCAGCGCTCAGCAAGGGCAATTCCGTCTGGCTCACCTGGCCGGCGGAAAAGGGTTTCCTCCTTCCGCATGGAGGGCAATGACGACGGTGTGGCGAGATGTCGCTCCACCGCTTTCCGGCACTATCAACAACAAAAAAGGGGAACTGACATGACACATGACAACAAAAAACAAGCCGTCGAGAGCCTGTCCGCCAGGGCAGGTCGCGGCGAGATCTCGCGCCGGCAGTTCACACAGCTGGCGGCACTCGTGCTGGCCGGCACGCCGATGCTGCTGCGCTCGACAGGTGCCTTTGCGCAGGCCAAGGAACTGGTGCTGGTCAACTGGGGTGGCGATGCCATCACCGCCTATGATGCCGCCTATGGCCAGGCCTTCACCAAGGACACCGGCATCGCCGTCAAGATGGACGGTTCGGGTCCGACCGAAGGCGCCATCGCCGCGCAGTTCAAGAGCGGCGCGCCGACCTGGGATCTCGTCGACGTAGACCCCTTCTCGGCCATCACGCTCGGCGCCCAAGGGGCTCTCGAGCCGATCGATTACAACATCGTCGACAAGAAGAAGATGCGGCCCGGCTTTGGTTGGGAA
>NZ_RZPI01001061.1:0-1105 GCF_003998715.1 Mesorhizobium sp. M7A.F.Ca.CA.002.15.2.1 | reverse complement strand
GGATATCGACCATTTTCCAGAACGCGGCATGACCGCGTTCCGTGGATCGCACCACGCGCGCACCGCCATCGCCGGGAATGTCGGAGCGGACGAGGTAGCCGTACCCTTCGAGACTGCTGAGCAGCTGGTTGATGGCCTGTTTGCTCATGCCGGCACGCTCGGCGATGGTGCCGGGCCGCGCGCCGTCCGGTCCGGGAAACTGCAACACCGCCATATGCGGCAGGCGCAATTCGTCGAAACCGGCGGCGTTGAGCTCCTTGATCAGCCGCCGCTGGATCGCTTGTGCCGGCACGCGCAGCAGGGCGCCGATCAGCAGGTTCTCGGTCTTGGTCTGTAGAACTTCCGTTGAGGTGGGCATTGACGATCCGGTAAATTGAGTTTACTGATAGCGAGTAAATGTAATTTACCGGAGGGCTTTGCGCAATGTCGGTCATGAATCTTCAGGTCAATCCAGCCAATGAGACCGGCGACAAGGGGCTGTCGATTCGCTTCCTGGTGACGGGCGACAGTTCGAACGGCAGCATCGCCGCCTTTGAGTTGAGGGTTGCCAGCGGACTGCGCCTGCTGGCGCCGGCGCACAGCCATGATCACTACGAAGAGACGATCTACGGCATTGAAGGGGTGCTGACCTGGACCGTCGACGGCAAGCCGATCGAGGTCGGACCGGGAGAAGCGCTGTGCATCCCGCGCGGCGCAGTCCATCGCTTCGACAACAATGGCAGCGCGGATGCGAAAGCGCTGTGCGTCGTCACACCAGCGGCGATCGGTCCGGACTATTTCCGTGAGATATTCGCCATGTTCCACGCCGCCGCCGGCGGTCCGCCGGACAAGGCTGGGATGATGGATATCATGCGCCGCCACGGGCTGACGCCGGCAGCGCCGCCGCCAAGCTGAAGTCGGTCGAAGAGGCGCCGGTCACGCGCCGCAAGCGCTGAAGGTGGTGCCGGGGTTCCAGTCCTTGAAGGCGATGGTCTGGCCTTCGACCGAGACGTTCCTGTGCTTGGTGCTGCCGTCCGGCTGCTTTTCGCTGCTGGTGCCTTTGCCGGTCAGCACATTGTACTCGCAGGCGCTTTCGGCATTCTCCTTCAAATAGTCATAGCTGTCT
>NZ_RZPI01001060.1:0-1105 GCF_003998715.1 Mesorhizobium sp. M7A.F.Ca.CA.002.15.2.1 | reverse complement strand
CCGGTCGGCGTCGCGCCCGGTAACCAGGGCGCGCCAGTAAAAGAACCGCCAGCCCCGCGGCGAATAGTGATAAACGCGTGCGTTGACATTATGAATTTTGTGGCCTTCCCGCAGCAGTTCGCGCATCAGCAAAGTGCAGGAAACCTTGAAGCCGTTATGTTTTGGAAAAGGGTGGCTGAGGATCCACTCGCGTCGAAACGCTACATTGTTGGCGTTGATCGCTCGCTTCGAGGCAAATCGCCCGTCACCACGGGCCATCGGGAAAAACCAGATCAACGCAAAGGTTCTTGAAAAGAAGTCGTCGTATGAAAGGTATGTATATCCGTTTGCGCAGATAACTTCAGAGTTTTCAAAGGGTTCAAGCAGTCCTGATAGCCATCCTGGTTCCGCGACCACGTCGGAATCCAGAAAGATGACGATATCTCCGTCCGATGCCAGCATACCGTTGTTCTTCAGGTCGTAATATCGGCCGCCAGGGAAAGCTGTGAAGACGAGTTCGGCAACCTGACCGAGCTGCGGGGCCTCATTCGAAATCTCACGACGCAACGCCTCTTTGTCCGACTCTGCTCCGCCGTGAGAGATGACGATCCTTGGTCGCGCTGAACCGGTTGCTGAAACCGATGAGATTTCCCGAGCCAAGGCCTTCATCCCAACGCCGATCTCGCCCCAGTCGATCGATTTTGCATTCTCCATTTCGACGACGAGTGAATAAGTTGCGCGTTCTTCGACCATTTTTTGCCCCCCCGAGCCGTCAGTGTGGCTATAGCCGCACTAGCCCGCTGTCAAACAGTCGACGCCATTTACACTGGTTCGCGATCGTCATACAGGGCGACTTTGCTCGGCGCCAAACACACTGTTGCTTGGCGAGTCGGGTCTTTGATCGGTGAGGAAATTACCGTTTCAGCAAGAACACTGCCTGCTGGCCGAAGAAATTCCAGAACCACCACGGCATCGACAAGCCGATCTTCTGGCCGGCGGCGTCGAGGGCGGTTGCCTTCTCGACTGTCGCGCCGAGTTCGTCGCACAGATTGACGAAATCGCGGATGGTGCAGAAGTGGATGTTGGGCGTGTCGTACCAGGAATAGGGCAGGTCCTTGGTCACCGG
>NZ_RZPI01000105.1:0-11260 GCF_003998715.1 Mesorhizobium sp. M7A.F.Ca.CA.002.15.2.1 | reverse complement strand
GCCTTCTTCGAATTCGAGCGGCTGCTGCTTGCGGATCGCCGCAACGACGGTCTCCGACAGCTTGGGTTTTCTCTCGACCCTGAGATCGGCGGATGCAGCGGACACGTGATGGTCTCCTAAAGCAATTCCAGGAAAAATGTGAAACGGTTTCCGTCCGGAATTGCGTCAAAACAAAGGGTTAGAGCAGTTCGCCGTTCCCGTGAACTGCTCTAGTGGAACAGGTGCGGCAACCACAACGAAATTTCCGGCACGTAGGTGACAAGCATCAACACAGCGAAAGCCGCCCCATAGAATGGCCAGATCGAACGCATCGCCGTCCAGATCGGGATCCGGCCGATCGCACAGCTGACGAACAGCACTGCCCCCACCGGCGGTGTGCACAAGCCGATGCCGAGATTGAGAATGAGGATCACGCCGAAATGCACCGGATCGACGCCGTAGGCCATGACCACCGGCAGGAAGATCGGCGTGGTGATGATGATCAGCGGCGACATGTCCATGAACGTGCCGAGGATGAGAAGCACGACGTTGATCAACAGCAAGATGACCAGCTTGTTGTCGGATACGGACTGCAGGAAGGCGACCAGAGCGGCCGGCACCCGGAGATAGGCCAGCAGCCAGCCAAAGGCGGCGGCGCAGCCGATGATCATCAGCACCATTGCGGTTGTGCGCACGGCAGCGGTGGTCGCGGTGACGAAGTCGTTCCAGCTCATGGAGCGATAGATCAGCAGGGTCACCAGGAAAGCATAGACGATGGCGATGCAGGAGCTTTCGGTGGCGGTGAAGACGCCGGAGCGAACGCCGCCGAAGATGATGCCGATCAGGATCAGCCCGGGAATTGCGGCAACGAGCAATTGCAGCGCCCTGCCGAAGCCGGCGAACGGCTCGGTCGGATAGGCGCGGCGGCTGGCGACCCAATAGGCCGTGACCATCAGAGATAGCGCCAGCAGCAGGCCCGGTATGATGCCGGCGGTGAACAGATCAGCGATCGAGATCCGGCCGCCGGCCGAAATCGAATAGATGATCATGTTGTGCGAAGGCGGTATCAGCAGCGCAATGATGGCGCCGACCGAAGTGATGTTGACAGCATAATCGACGCCGTAGCCGCGCGCCTTCATCTGCGGGATCATCAGCCCGCCGACCGCCGAGGCATCGGCCACCGCCGAGCCGGAAATGCCGCCGAACATGGTCGAGGCGGCGATGTTGACCTGGCCGAGCCCGCCTCTCAGGTGGCCGACCAACGCCCCGGCGAGCGCAACAAGGCGAGCGGCAATGCCGCCGCGCACCATCAGGTCACCGGCGAAGATGAAGAACGGGATGGCCATCAGCGAAAACACGCTGACACCGGAGTTGAGGCGCTGGAACACCACCAGCGGCGGCAGCCCCAGCACCAGAACCGTGGCGAAGCTGGCGACACCGAGGCAGAAGGCGATCGGTGTGCCGATGATCAGAAGAAAGACGAAGGTGCCGAACAGAACCGTCAATGCCATCTAGAGACCCTCCTCGCCCGTGGCGTACTGATCGGCATCGACCGGCAGTCCGGCAAACCGCCCGGCAAGCCGCTCGAGCGAAAACAGGCAGACAAGCGCGCCGCCCAGGATGACCGGCAGGAAACTGACGCCGCCCGGGAAAGCGAGAGACGGCATCACCGTGTTCCATGTCAGCCGGGTGAGCTGGGCGCCGTAGACGATCATGCCGAGACCGAAGGCGAGCACGACGACATCCGAAATGCTGCGCAGTACCGCCTTTGCGGCGGGCGGCAGGAAATAGAGCAGCACATCGAAGCCCAGATGCGTGCGTTCGCGGACACCGACGGCCGCGCCCAAAAAGATGAACCACCCCATCAAAATCACCGAGAAGGGTTCCGTCCAGCTTGGCGAACTGTTGAGCACATAGCGTGAGAACACCTGCCAGAAGATGATCACCGTCATCAGCGTCAGGCCGATGCCGCTGACCCACAGCGCAAGCCTCGCCAGCCGTGACAGCAGCCGTTCTATTGCCAGCCAGAATGGTTTCATATGCGCGCTTCCCACTGGACGGTGGCGCGCAAGCTCGCGCCACCATTGCCGCGAACGGATTATTTGGTCGCCTGGATGCGCGCGGCGAGATCTTTCAACTCGGGGGTCGAGAGATATTTCTCGTAGACCGGCTTCATCGCATCGATCAGCGGCTGCTTGTCGATCTCACTGACCTTGACGCCGGCTTTCTCGACGATGTCGCGCGACTTCTTCTCCTGCGCGTCCCACAATTCACGCATCTTGACGACGCTGTCCTTGGCCGCCTGCCGCACGATCGCCTGGTCTTCCGGGGCGAGCTTGTCCCAGCTCGCCTTCGACATCACCAGAACCTCGGGCACGATCTGGTGCTGGTCGAGCGTGTAATGCTTGGCGACCTCGAAATGCTTGGCGGATTCGAAGCTCGGCCAGTTGTTCTCGGCGCCGTCGATGACGCCTGTCTGCAAAGCCGAATAGACCTCGCCATAGGCCATCGGCGTGGCGTTGGCGCCCAACGCATTGACCATGTCGACGAACACGTCGGACTGGATGACGCGGAACTTCATGCCCTTCATGTCGGCCATCGAGGTGATGTCCTTCTTGGTGTTGTAGAAGGAGCGTGCCCCGGAATCGTAGAAGGCGAGACCGACAAGGTCGTGAGTCTCAAAGGCTTTCAGGATCTCGTCCCCGATCGGCCCGTCCATGACATGGCGCATATGCTCGACGGAGCGGAACATGTAGGGCAGCGACGGCACCGCGGTTTGCGGAACGATGCCGTTGAACGGCCCCATCGAGACGCGGTTGAGATCGATGACGCCGGTCTGCGTCTGCTCGATCGTGTCCTTCTCCTCGCCGAGCTGCGCCGAATGATAGACCTCGACCGAATAGCGGCCATTGGTGCGCTGCTTGATCAGCTCGCCCATATATTTGACCGCTTCGACGGTTGGATAGCCGTCGGGATGGGTATCGGACGACCGCAGCACGGTTTCGGCGTTGGCGATGCCGACCAGCAACGAGCCGAAAACGAATGTAACTGCCGTCAATTTCGAAAGATGCAACATGACTTCCTCCCTATGAAAACCAAAACGCCCGGCTCAGAGCCGGTAGGCCTTTTTCGCAAGTGTATAGGCAAGCTCCCGCGCCAGCTCATGCGCCTCGTCCTCGCGCAGCCGATGCTCGGCGACGAGACGCGCCAGGAACGCGCAGTCGACCCGCCGCGCCACATCGTGGCGCGCCGGGATCGAGGGAAAGGCACGGGTGTCGTCGTTGAAGCCGACGGTGTTGTAGAAGCCGGCGGTCTCGGTGGTCATCTCGCGGAAGCGCCGCATGCCTTCCGGGCTGTCGTGGAACCACCAGGCCGGCCCGAGCTTCAGCGCCGGGTAGACACCGGCGAGTGGCGCCAGTTCGCGCGCATAGCTTGTTTCGTCGAGCGTGAAGAGAACGATTGTGAGGTCGCGCTCAAGTCCGACGCAGTCGAGCAGTGGCTTCAGCGCCGTCACATAGTCGGTCCGGGTCGGGATATCGAAACCCTTGTCGCGGCCGAATTTTTGGAAAACAGCCGACGAATGATTGCGCCAGGAGCCGGGATGGATCTGCAGCACCAGCCCGTCGTCGAGGCTCATCTTGGCCATCTCGGTCAGCATCTGGGCGCGGAACAGTTTCCGTTCGCGCTCGTCGTCGGAGCCACGGCGAACGCGATTGAACAGCTCCTGCGCTGCAGCATCCGAAAGATTGGCGGTCTCGGCCGTCGGATGGCCATGGTCGGACGAGGTCGCGCCGAAGCTTTTGAAGAAGGCGCGCCGCTGGCGATGCGCATCGAGATAGCCTGCCCAGCTGCCGGTGTCGCAGCCGGTGATCTCGCCGAGCCGGTCGAGATTGGTTGAAAACCCCTCGAAGTCGGGATCGACGACGGCGTCGGGGCGATAAGCGGTGACCACACGGCCCTGCCAGCCGCTGTCGCGGATCATCTGGTGCCATTTGAGATCGTCGAGCGCGCCTTCGGTGGTCGCGATGACCTCGATGTTGAAGCGCTCGAACAGGGCGCGCGGGCGGAAATTCTCCCACTGCAGCAGCGTCGCGATGGCGTCGTAGTGGCGGTCGGCGGTCGCTGCGGTCAGCGGCTCGTCGATGCCGAACAGATCGGCAAGCACATGATCGAACCACAGCCGGGTCGGTGTACCCCGAAACAGATAATAGTGCTCGGCAAAAAGCCGCCAGATCGCCCTGCCGTCGGTCTCGACCGGCGCGCCGTCCAGCGTCGCCACGCCGAGATCCTCAAGGCGGATGCCTTGGCTGAACAGCATGCGGAAAATGTAGTGATCCGGAACGATGAGCAGTTGCGCCGGATCCGGAAAAGGCTCGTTCAGCGCATACCAACGCGGATCGGTGTGGCCATGCGGGCTGACCAGGGGCAGGTCCTTGATCCCGGCATAGAGATCGCGGGCAACCGAGCGCGAATGCGCATCGGCGGGAAACAGCAGATCCGCATCGGTCAGTGGCACGGCAATCCTCCCAGGGCCGCTATCGGTAGGGGCGGCAAGAAATAATGTCAACATACAAAAATTAGGTTGTTGTATGATGACTTTTCGGCCCATTGTGTGGCGGGAAATCGAATGTTACGCCGCTTTGCCGATCCCTGCCGAGGCCACTCATGTCATCCGACCAGACCAGTCGCACCACGACGACCGAACGCCTTTCCACGAAGACGTTGCGCGCACTGCCGGCTTCGATCGCGACGCCTTCGTATGATCGCAGCCGCATCGTCCCGGGCATCGTGCATCTTGGCGTCGGCGCCTTCCATCGCGCCCACCAGGCCGCCTATGTCGACGATTGCCTGGCGGCCGGCGAGACGGATTGGGGCATAACAGGCGTTTCGCTGCGCAGCGCCGACACGCGCGACGCACTCACGCCGCAGGATGGGCTCTACACGCTGGCGATCAGAAGCAGTGGAACCGAAAAACTTCAGGTCATCGGCTCGATTACCGCGATGCTGGTGGCGCCGGAGGATCCGGGCGCGGTACTGGCCGCGCTGACCGATCCGCGCACCCGCATCGTCACGCTTACGATCACCGAAAAGGCCTATCTGAGGGCGGCTGGCGGCGGATTGGACGCTGCTCATCCCGATATCGCCCATGATCTGGCCAATCCGCAGATGCCGAAGACAGCGCATGGTTTCCTGACCGAGGCGCTTGCCCGGCGACGCGCCGCCGGCACGCCGCCCTTTACCGTGCTCTGTTGCGACAATCTGCCGGCCAACGGCGCCACGCTGCATCGGCTGTTGGTTGAATTCGCCCAGTTGCGAGATGCCGGGCTCGCCCAATCGAATGATGTCGGAATTGCCGATCACATCGCCCATCAGGTCGCCTTTCCTTCAAGCATGGTCGACCGCATCGTGCCGGCAACCACCGATGCCGATCGGGCGCGGATCGCTGAAGAACTCGGTGCCGAGGACGCTTGGCCTGTCATGACCGAGCCGTTCTGCCAATGGGTGGTCGAAGACAATTTCCCAGCGGGCCGCCCGGACTGGGAACAGTTCGGCGTCACCATGGTTCGCGACGTCGGCCCGTTCGAGGACATGAAGCTCAGGCTGCTCAACGGCTCGCATTCGGCCATCGCCTATCTTGGCCTGCTCAGCGGTCATGCCACCGTCGACCGCGCCTTCGCCGACCCGGCGATCCGGCAATTCGTCGATGCATTGTGGGCGGAAGCCATCCCGACCCTGCCCGAGGATGCCGGGCTCGACCCGAGCGCTTACACCGCGGAGCTCGCTGAGCGTTTTTCCAACACTGCACTTGCCCACCGTACGGCTCAGATCGCCAATGACGGCAGCCAGAAATTGCCGCAGCGCATCGTCGCTTCCGCCATCGAATGTCTAGAAGCCGGTACCGAGCTGGTCCATCTCACGTTGGTGGTGGCTGCCTGGATCGCTGCTTGCGCCGCACGAGGAAAAACCTTGCCGGAGGGCCATTTCACCGACCCGCTCGACGCGGCGTTGACGGCACTTTTGGGCGAGCAACTGCCGGCGAACGAAACCGTGACCGCTGTGTTCGACCTCGCCGGCTTCGCCAAGGACCATGCCGAGCGCCAGACCTTGATCGAGCTCGTGGCCGTGCATCTCGTCCACCTGCGACGAGACGGCCCGACATTGGCTTTCGCAGCCTTGGGCATTTAAACAAAAAAGCGAGGCAAGGCCCCGCTTTTTACTCTTTCATCGAACCGAATTTCAAGCCGGCAGGATGGCGCCTTCCAGCGTGGTGAGCTGGCTAAGGAACTGTTCCGCCTTGCTGCGAGCCTCGTCGTCCTTGGCATCAGTGGCGTCTTCTTTGGCTTCCTGGATGCGGCGCGCGAGATCGGCGCGGTCGACATCCTTCACCGCGACAGCCGATTCCGCCAGCAGCGTGCAGCCGGCCGGAACGATGTCGGCGAAGCCGCCGAACACCACATAGCGCTCTTCGCCGCCCGCTGCGGTCTTCACGGTGACGACACCCGGCTTGATCGTGGTCATGACCGGCGCGTGATGCGCCATCACGGTCATCTCGCCTTCGGCGCCCGGAATGACGACGGATTCAACCTGCTCGGAAACAAGCAGGCGCTCCGGCGAGACCAGTTCGAACTTGAAAGCTTCAGCCATGATCAATTTAGCGAATAGCGAATAGCGAGCAGCGAGTAGTCAGAAGAAGAATTCGCCGGCCCATATTCCCTATTCGCTACTCCCTATTCGCTATTCGCTTGATTACGCCGCTTCAGCCGCGAGGCGCTGTGCTTTCTCGACCGCTTCCTCGATGCCGCCGACCATGTAGAAGGCAGCTTCCGGAAGGTGATCGTAGTCGCCGTTGCAGAGGCCCTTGAAGCCCTTGATGGTGTCGGCGAGGTCGACCAGCTTGCCCGGCGCGCCGGTGAACACTTCGGCGACGAAGAAGGGCTGCGATAGGAAGCGCTCGATCTTGCGGGCGCGGGCCACGGTCTGCTTGTCTTCTTCCGACAGCTCGTCCATGCCCAGGATGGCGATGATGTCCTGCAGCGACTTGTAGCGCTGGAGGATCGACTGCACCTGGCGCGCGACGCCGTAATGCTCGTCGCCGACGACCAGCGGGTCGAGCATGCGCGAGGTCGAATCCAGCGGATCGACCGCCGGATAGATGCCCTTTTCGGCGATGGCGCGGTTCAGCGTCGTGGTCGCGTCAAGGTGGGCGAACGAGGTCGCCGGCGCCGGATCGGTCAAGTCGTCGGCGGGCACGTAGATCGCCTGCACGGACGTGATCGAGCCCTTGGTGGTGGTGGTGATGCGTTCCTGCAACGCGCCCATGTCGGTGGCGAGCGTCGGCTGATAGCCCACCGCCGACGGGATACGGCCAAGCAGAGCCGACACTTCCGAACCCGCCTGCGTGAAGCGGAAGATGTTGTCGACGAAGAACAGCACGTCCTGGCCCTGGTCGCGGAAATACTCCGCAACCGTCAGGCCGGTCAGGCCGACGCGGGCGCGCGCGCCCGGCGGCTCGTTCATCTGGCCGTAGACGAGCGCGGCCTTGGAGCCTTCGCCGCCGCCCTTCTTGTTGACGCCGGATTCGATGAACTCGTGATACAGATCGTTGCCTTCGCGGGTGCGCTCGCCGACGCCGGCGAACACCGAATAGCCGCCATGCGCCTTGGCGATGTTGTTGATCAGTTCCTGGATCAGCACGGTCTTGCCGACGCCGGCGCCGCCGAACAGGCCGATCTTGCCGCCCTTGGCGTAGGGAGCCAGGAGGTCGAGCACCTTGATGCCGGTGATCAGGATCTGTGCTTCCGTCGACTGCTCGACATAGGTCGGAGCCGGCTGGTGGATGGAGCGCATTTCGATCGCGTCGACCGGGCCTTCTTCGTCGACCGGCTCGCCGATGACGTTGATGATGCGGCCGAGCATGCCCGGGCCGACCGGCACGGTGATCGGCGCGCCGGTGTCACGCACTTCCTGGCCGCGAACCAGACCTTCGGTCGAGTCCATGGCGATGCAGCGCACGGTGTTTTCACCCAGGTGCTGGGCGACTTCGAGCACCAGACGGTTGCCGACATTGGTCGTCTCGAGCGCGTTCAGGATCGCCGGCAGGTGATCGCCGAACTGCACGTCGACGACGGCGCCGATGACCTGGCGGACCTTGCCGACAACGCCGGTTGCCTTGCTGGCCACTGCCGATGTCTTGGCAGCTGCGGCCTTCGCCGGTGCTGCTGCCTTGGCCGGGGCCGCCTTCGCGGCTGCTGCTGGAGCCTTTGCCGCCTTCGCGGGGGCTGCTGCCTTCGCGGCTGCGGCCTTGGGGGCTGCCTTCTGGGGGGTCGCTGCTTTCGCCATCGTCTTTACCCTTTTTCGTCCTTTGTTTCTCACGCGGTCCGGTCGCGGGCAAAAAACCCGTGGACCGCGCCTAGAGCGCCTCGGCGCCCGAAATGATTTCGATCAGTTCCTTGGTGATCTGCGCCTGCCGCTGGCGGTTATAGGTGATCGACAACTTGTTGATCATCTCGCCGGCGTTGCGCGTCGCATTGTCCATGGCACTCATCTTGGCGCCCATCTCGCCGGCCGCGTTTTCGAGCAGTGCCCGGAAAACCTGCACCGAGATGTTGCGCGGAATGAGATCGGAGAGGATTTCGCCCGGCTCCGGTTCGTATTCATAGACAGCGTTGCCGCCATCCGTCACTTCCGCCTGAGCCGAAGCAACGCCCGCCGGAATGATCTGCTGCGCGGTCGGGATCTGGCTGATCACAGACTTGAACTGCGAATAGAACAGCGTGCAGATGTCGAAGCCGCCCTCGTTGAAGAGATGGATGACCTTCTTGGCTATGGCATCGGCATTGACGAAACCGAGTGTCTTGACCTCGCGCAGATCGACGCGATCGATGATCAGCGACGCGTAGTCGCGGCGCAGGATGTCGAAACCCTTCTTGCCGACGCAGATGATCTTGACCTGCTTGCCGTCGGCCAAAAGCTTGCGGATGTGGTCGCGGGCAAGACGGGCGATCTGCGAATTGAAGCCGCCGCACAGGCCGCGCTCGGCGGTGCAGACGACGAGCAGATGCACATCATCCTTGCCGGTGCCGGTCATCAGCGCCGGGGCATCGCCACCGCCGCCGATCGCCTGGGTGATGTTGGCCAGCACGGAACCCATGCGCTCCGAATAGGGGCGCGCCGCTTCCGCAGCCTCTTGCGCACGGCGCAGCTTCGCCGCGGCGACCATCTGCATCGCCTTGGTGATCTTCTGCGTCGCCTTGACCGAGGCGATACGGTTACGAAGGTCTTTTAATGAAGGCATGCTTCAAACCTGATCCCGTCTTGTCGCTTCGCTCAGGCGAAGGTCTTGGCGAAAGCGTCGATCTCGGCCTTCAGCTTGGCGCGCAGATCGTCCGACAGTGCCTTTTCCTTGCGGATGGCGTCGAGAACGTCCTTGCCGGCCGCACGCATGTGGCTGAGCAGGCCATGCTCGAACTTGCCGACCTGGTTGACCGGCAGCTTGTCGAGATAACCGTTGACGCCGGCGAAGATCACCGCGACCTGCTCTTCCGTCTTCAGCGGCGAGAACTGCGGCTGCTTCAGGAGTTCGGTCAGGCGCGATCCGCGGTTGAGCAGGCGCTGCGTGGCAGCGTCGAGATCCGAGCCGAACTGCGCGAAGGCCGCCATTTCGCGGTACTGCGCGAGCTCGCCCTTGATCGAGCCGGCAACCTGCTTCATCGCCTTGATCTGCGCGGCCGAGCCGACGCGCGACACCGATAGACCGACGTTCACCGCAGGACGGATGCCCTGGAAGAACAGGTTGGTTTCGAGGAAGATCTGGCCGTCGGTGATCGAGATCACGTTGGTCGGGATGTAGGCCGACACGTCGTTGGCCTGCGTCTCGATGATCGGCAGAGCGGTCAGCGACCCGCCGCCCAGATCGTCGTTGAGCTTGGCGGCGCGCTCGAGCAGGCGCGAGTGCAGGTAGAACACGTCGCCCGGATAGGCTTCGCGGCCCGGCGGGCGGCGCAGCAGCAGCGACATCTGGCGATAGGCGACGGCCTGCTTCGACAGATCGTCATAGCTGATCAGCGCGTGCATGCCGTTGTCGCGGAAATATTCACCCATGGTGCAGCCGGCGAACGGCGCCAGGAACTGCATCGGCGCCGGGTCGGAAGCGGTGGCGGCGATGATGATCGAGTATTCGAGCGCGCCGCGCTCTTCCAGCACCTTGACGAACTGCGCGACGGTCGAGCGCTTCTGGCCGACGGCGACGTAGACGCAGTAGAGCTTTTCCTTCTCGGGGCCGTTGTCGTGCACCGACTTCTGGTTGAGCATCGTGTCGAGGATGATGGCGGTCTTGCCGGTCTGGCGATCGCCGATGACCAGCTCGCGCTGGCCGCGGCCGACCGGGATCAGCGCATCGATGGCCTTGAGGCCGGTCGACATCGGCTCGTTCACCGATTTGCGCGGAATGATGCCGGGCGCCTTGACGTCGACGCGCTTGCGCTCGACTGCCTTGATCGGACCCTTGCCATCGATCGGATTGCCGAGCGCATCGACGACGCGGCCGAGCAGGCCTGGGCCGACGGGAACGTCGACGATGGCGCCGGTGCGCTTGACGATGTCGCCTTCCTTGATGTCGCGGTCGGCGCCGAAGATGACGACGCCGACATTGTCGGCTTCGAGGTTGAGCGCCATGCCGCGGATGCCGCCGGGGAATTCGACCATCTCGCCGGCCTGGACATTGTCGAGGCCGTAGACACGAGCGATACCGTCACCGACGGACAGCACCTGTCCAACTTCGGAGACCTCGGCCTCCTTGCCGAAATTCTTGATCTGGTCTTTCAGAATTGCGGAAATTTCCGCGGCGCGGATGTCCATCAGCCGACCTCTTTCAGTGCAAGCTTGAGCGAATTGAGTTTGGTTTTGAGCGACGTATCGATCTGGCGCGAGCCCATCTTGACCACCAGCCCGCCGAGCAGCGACGGATCGACGGTGACGGAGATAGCCACGTCCTTGCCGGCAACGCTCTTCAGCGCCGCCTTGAGTTCGGTCTGCTGGACAGCCGTCAGCGCGTGAGCCGACGTCACTTCAGCAGCGGTCTCGCCACGGTGTTCGGCTGATATCTGGCGGAACGCCCTGATCATGCCGGGAATGGCGAACAGCCGGCGGTTGCGGGCGACGACGCGCAGGAAATTTCCGGTGAGGCCGGTGATCCCGGCCTTGTCGGCGATCGCCGCGATGGCCTTCGCCTGGTCCTCGCTGGAGAACACCGGGCTGTTGATCAGCCGGGTGAGATCAGCGC
>NZ_RZPI01001059.1:0-1108 GCF_003998715.1 Mesorhizobium sp. M7A.F.Ca.CA.002.15.2.1 | reverse complement strand
TCCGACAATTGGGCAGGCGCCCACCCCAACATTGCCGCCGGCCTGTCGGCCAATGCCGGCGGCTTTTCCACCGCCTATGGCGACGGAGCGCTCGACCAGGCAGTCTACCAGCGCTTCAGCGAGATTTTCGAACGCGAGGTCGCGGTGTTCTTCGTCGCCACCGGCACGGCCGCCAACTCGCTGGCGCTGACCGCTTACAACAAGCCGGGCGGCATTTCCTTTGCTCATCGCGAATCGCATGTCATCGAGGACGAATGCGGCGCGCCGGTGTATTTTTCCGGCGGCTCACGCCTGCATGAGATCGATGGCGCGCTGGGCAAGATCGATCCGCACAATCTGGAAAGGACCATCGGCCGTTTCGCACCGGAAATCGTCCATTGGGGACGGCCGATGGCCGTTTCGATCACCCAGTCGACCGAGGTCGGCACCATCTACGGCCTGGATGAGATCGAGACGATCGCGGCGATCGCCAAACGATATTCGGTGCCCTTGCACATGGACGGCGCCCGCTTTGCCAATGCGCTGGTCGCGCTCGACACGTCGCCAGCCGAAATGACCTGGAAACGCGGCGTCGACATCCTGTCCTTCGGCGGCACCAAGAATGGCTGCTGGTGCGCCGAAGCGATCGTGCTGTTCGATCTTGATCGTGCCAGGGAATTGGCGTTCCTGCGCAAGCGCGCCGCCCAGCTGTTTTCGAAATCGCGCTTCGTCGCGGCGCAGTTCGAGGCCTATTTCAAAGACGGATTGTGGCTGGACACCGCCCGCCACGCCAACGCCATGGCCGCACGCCTTGCCGCCGCGATCGAGGATTCGGCCACGGCAAAACTGGCATGGCTGCCGCAGGCAAACGAGGTTTTCGCAGTGATCAAGAAAGCCGAAGCTGAAAAGCTGCAGGCAGCGGGTGCGGCGTTCTATGATTGGCACAAGCCGCACGGCTTTGACGGCCACATCAGCGAGGACGAGTTGCTGTATCGCTTCGTCACCAGCTTCGCGACGACGGCCGATGAGGTCGACCGTTTTGGCCAGCTGATCGCCTGATACCGAAATCCCCGATAACAAAAAAGCGGCGCCTTTCGGCGCCGCTTCCGTCTCGGGAGGAGACTTGTAC
>NZ_RZPI01001058.1:0-1111 GCF_003998715.1 Mesorhizobium sp. M7A.F.Ca.CA.002.15.2.1 | reverse complement strand
GCAAAAGTTTCACCCGGTTGCGGAAAATGGCGAAAAAAATCGCCAAGACATGGCAGGTATGCAAATGCTGCACTGCACAATTGTCACGATTCACCTATATTGGCAGCCGTGGAGGACCAATTTGGGGCTTGAATCATGGGTTTCTTCACTGAAATGTTCGCCCGGCCTCGGCCACAGGAACATCTGAGATACCGCTCGGCGCTCGCGCTGCTTCATTCGATGAGCAATGCCGACCGCGCCGACATAGGGATCAAGCCGGCCGACTTCCCCCGCATCGCCCGCGAAATGTCCATTCGCTAGCTGCATCCGGTGTTCAGGATGTCCCGGATCGGTCCGGGACACCTCCAAAAAATTCAATTCCTTAGCGCGATCCCAGGAACGTCGCCTTGCCCAACGGTACGCCATTGTGGCGAAGGATGTCGTAAGCCGTGGTGAGATGGAAATAGAAGTTGGGCATGGCCACATGCAGCAGATACTGCAGGCCGGGCATCGAGCTTTCGCGTCCACCAAGCTTCAGCTCGATGATCTTGTCATCGGAGCCGTCGAATTCGGCAGCCGAAAATGTCGCGAGAAGGTCGAGCGTCTTCGTGATGCGAGCCTGGACATCGGCAAAACTCGCCTCATTGTCCTCGTATTTCGGCACTTCGCGGCCGGCGAGCCGTGACGGCGCGCCCTTGGCATGATCGGTGGCGATCTGCACCTGCCTGGTCAAGGCGAACATGTCCGGCGCCAGCCGCGCCGTCAGAAAAACCTGCGGGTCTATCTTGCGGTCCAGCGCATTCTGTTCGGCGGTCGCAAGCACATTGGAAAGCGCTTTCAGCCTGGCCGAAAACACCGGCACGGATGCCTCATACATCGATATCGTCACGTCAAATCTCCTGCCCGGCCCAGCGCCGGCGGACGCGACGTAGCGCCTTCGTGCAGGATTTTTCAAGGCCGCCGACGCCGCGTCACCACGTTGCCGCAATCGCCGTCGTAGAATCCTCTTATCGAGCGGAGGTTCCCGATGAGATGCGCCCTTTTCGCAGCGACTGCCTTTCTCTCCCTTGCCCCGATCGGTCAAACGACCTTGGCAGCCGAAGATGCCCGCGAAACGCCCTATGTCGACGAC
>NZ_RZPI01001057.1:0-1114 GCF_003998715.1 Mesorhizobium sp. M7A.F.Ca.CA.002.15.2.1 | reverse complement strand
GTGTGGGTGTCGGCGGCAGTGGCGCAGGCGGCGGCGATGCCGATGCCGTCACGCTGCGCACGGCTGATGGCGCGATGCAATCGATCACCACGGACGGCGCGGATTCGGCCGGCCTGATCGTGCAGTCGGTCGGCGGCGGCGGCGGCAATGGCGGCTTTTCCGGCACACTGTCGGCGATTGCCGGCTTCGGCATGGGGGGAAGAGGCGGCGCGGCCGGCAAGGGCGTGGCGACGGAAGCCACCTATAATGGTTCGGTCGAGACTTTCCGCGAAAGGTCGGCCGGTATCATCGTGCAATCGATCGGTGGCGGTGGCGGAAATGGCGGCGGCCAGTTCGGCCTGAGCGTCAACGCAAGCGTGGGCATCGGTGGTTCGGGCGCGGGGGGCGGCGAAGCCGGGACGGCAAAGTTCTTCTCGACGACAACACTTGACGTCACGACCCATCAGTCGGACTCGGCCGGCGTCATCGTGCAGTCGGTCGGCGGCGGCGGTGGCAATGGCGGCTTCTCGTTGAACGGCGCGGGTCTTGTGGCTGCTGTCAGCATCGGCGGCAAGGCCGGCACTGCCAGCGACGCCAAGGCAGTGACGGTCGGCATCAATTCAGGGCTGATTCACACGCTTGGTGACCGCTCCACGGGTATCATCGCCCAGTCGATCGGCGGCGGCGGCGGCAATGGCGGCGGCACGGCTTCCGCCGGCCTCGGCGCCAACGTCACAATCGGTGGCAAGGGAGGTGGCGGCGGCACGGGCTGGACCGTCGATGTCACCAATGGCGCGGCGGTACACACCGAAGGTGTCCAGTCTCATGGCATCCTGGCGCAGTCGATCGGCGGCGGTGGCGGCTCAGGCGGATTTGCCGTCTCGGTTGGCGGGCCGTCCTTCTCGCTTGGCGGCGATGGCGCGTCGGGCGGCGGGAGCAAGAAGGTCTATGTCGAAAACACAGGCCTGATCAGCACGGACAAGGATATGTCGATCGGCATCTTCGCGCAGTCGGTCGGCGGCTCGGGCGGCGACGGCGGGTTTGCGATGGCGGCCGGCGCCTTTGCCGCGGTCGGCATCGGTGGCAAAGGCGGGGGCGGCGGCGCGGCCGGCGAGGTAGAGGTCAAGAACACCAG
>NZ_RZPI01001056.1:0-1128 GCF_003998715.1 Mesorhizobium sp. M7A.F.Ca.CA.002.15.2.1 | reverse complement strand
AGGGACCGAGACATGGATCAGCGCGTAAAACCCGCCCCGCATGAAATCCGGCGGGCACGGACAGACAATCCGAAGACGCGCGAGCGTGATCTGGCTGCCCATCTCGGCATTTCGGAAGCCGAACTGGTCGCGGCGCATTGCGGCGACGGCGTCGTCCGCATCGAGCCGCGCGTCAACGATCTTCTGACCGGCCTCGAGGCCGTCGGCGAGGTCATGGCGCTGACCCGCAATGACAGCGCGGTGCACGAGAAGATCGGCGTCTATGACAAGGTCGTCACCGGCACCCACAATGCCATGGTGCTTGGCGAAAACATCGACTTGCGCATCTTCCCGAAGGTCTGGGCGCACGGCTTTGCCATCGAGAAGCGCGACGGCGACGAAATCCGCCGCAGCCTCCAGTTCTTCGATGCGGCAGGCGAGGCCGTGCACAAGGTGCATCTGCGGCCGGCCTCCAGCCTCTATGCCTATCAGAAGCTGGTCGCCGCGCTCGAATCGTCCAACCAGGAACCGACGGTCGACATCTCGGGGCCACTCCCCGATGACGAGATCCATGGCGACGAAGCGGCCGCCAATCTCGACGATCTGCGTGACCGCTGGAGCCGGCTGACCGACGTGCACCAGTTCTTTGGTATGCTGAAGACGCTGAAACTAAGCCGCCGGCAGGCGGTGCGCCTGGTTGGGCAGGACTATGCCTGGCAGCTCGACAATGAGGCGGTCCGGGCCATGTTTCATCATGCCGCGGAGGGCGAGATGCCGATCATGTGCTTTGTGGGAAACCGCGGCTGCATCCAGATCCATTCCGGTCCGATCAAGTCGATCAAGCCGATGGGACCATGGATCAACGTGCTGGACGAAACCTTCCACCTGCATCTGCGCACCGACCACATCCACGAGGTCTGGGCCGTGCGCAAGCCGACCAAGGACGGTCATGTCACCTCGCTCGAGGTCTATGACGCCGACGGCAAGATGATCATCCAGTTCTTCGGCAAGCGTCATGAAGGCGAAAGCGAGCGAGACGACTGGCGCTTCCTGGCGGAAAACCTGCCGCGCATCCCAAGCCCGACTGCAGCCTGAGAAAAAATGCTATGAGTGTTTTCCCAAGATTGTCGGCTGTGCGCGGATCTATTT
>NZ_RZPI01001055.1:0-1131 GCF_003998715.1 Mesorhizobium sp. M7A.F.Ca.CA.002.15.2.1 | reverse complement strand
GAGCAGGCCAGGCAGCGCGAGGCCGCATCGGGCAAGACACGCAAGAATGTGCGCAGCGTCGAGGATCGCAACTATGAAAGCCTCGACAAGCTGTTCGCGGCCATCGACTCGCGCCGCGAGCCGGAACTCGACCGTTTCATCTTCGCGCTCGGCATCCGCCATATCGGCGAAACGACGGCGGCCGTGCTTGCCCGCACCTTCTCGACCATCGAGGAGCTGATCCGCGTCGGCAAGGAGACAGCGGCCGCGGAGGATCCACATACTGTCTTCCCATCGGTCAACGGCATCGGCGATACGGTGATCGATGCGCTGCGCGGCTTCTTCGGCAATGAGCGCAACGACGACGTGCTTGAGAAGCTGCTCGAGCAGGTCAAGCCGAAGCCGTATGTCGTCACCGTCTCGGCCGACAGTGAGGTCGCCGGCAAGACGGTCGTGTTCACCGGCTCGCTGGAGAAGATGACGCGCTCCGAAGCCAAGGCCATGGCGGAGCGCCTCGGCGCCAAGGTCGCGGGCTCGGTTTCGGCGAAGACGGATCTGGTGGTCGCCGGGCCGGGCGCCGGCTCCAAACTCAAGCTTGCCAGTGAGCTCGGCATCGAGGTGATCGACGAGGATGCCTGGCTGGCGCGGATCGGCAAGGCGTGATGGAAGGCGCATTCAAGGGGTTCGGCCCAAAGGCCATTCCGTTCCTGAAGGCTCTGGATTTCCACCAGAACCGGGAATGGTTCCTGGAGAATCGCGACCTGTTCGAAAAGGAATTGCGCGATCCCTTCGGCGATCTGGTCGACACGCTGACCGAGCGCTTCGCAAAGGCAGGGCTCGGCCTGCGCGGCGACCGCAAGAAGTCGCTGTTCCGGATCAATCGCGACGTGCGCTTCGCCAAGGACAAGCGGCCCTACAACAGGCATTTGTCGGCCATCCTGTCGCCCGACGGCACCAAGATGGAGCAGGGCGTGTTCTACGTGCATGTCGGGCTTGAGCGCTGCTTCGCCGACATTGCGTGGTGGCAGCCGGAGCCGGCGCTGCTGCTGGCGATGCGCAAGGCCATCGCGGCAAAGCCGGGCGAATTCCAAAAGATGGTTGCGGCGTTGAAGAAAAATAGCCTCGAACTCGAGACCGAAGGCCGTATGAAGC
>NZ_RZPI01001054.1:0-1142 GCF_003998715.1 Mesorhizobium sp. M7A.F.Ca.CA.002.15.2.1 | reverse complement strand
AGAGGCCGATGTCAGCGAACGCAGCCACTGCCACAAGGCGGTCATGGAGACCGTTGAAAAATTCGGCCGCATCGACGTGCTGGTCAACAATGCTGCGTTCCAGATCCATTCCAGCGACTTCGGCGAGCTCACCGAAGAACATTTCGACACGACGTTGAAGACCAATCTTTACGGCTATTTTCATATGGCGCAGGAAGCGGTGCCGCACATGAAACCCGGTTCGGCGATCATCAACACCGGTTCGGTAACCGGTATCGACGGTTCAAAACAGCTGGTCGACTATTCGATGACCAAGGGCGGCATTCATGCTTTCACGCGGGCCCTGTCGGGCAATCTCATCGGCAAGGGCATAAGGGTGAATGCGGTAGCACCGGGTCCGGTGTGGACGCCGCTCAATCCGTCGGACAAGGAAGCTGACGACGTCTCGAAATTCGGCGCCGACACGCCAATGAAACGACCAGCGCAACCGGAAGAGCTCGCGCCGGCCTATGTGTTCCTCGCTTCGCCGCATTGCTCGAGCTACATCACCGGCGAAATCTTGCCCGTCGTCGGAGGGTACTGAGGATGGCCGAAACGAAGTCCGCAACGAAGGAGTAGGATGGATGGGCCGTCTGCTTTTCATGGTGGCGTTCGCTTGTGTAGCGTATCGCATCTACACGGAAACCGCAGGGTCTGCTCGGCATGTGCCGCAGGATGACGGTGAGGCGCTGCGCAAGCAATCAGCGGCACTGGGCGTCGACCCGTCTCGCTGACGGGATGGAACCTACCGGCAATCCGGCCGGCCGAGTTACCAGCCGGCCGGATTGCAGCCTTATTCGGCTGCCTGCAGGTTGATCTTGCTTTCCGCCATTTCGGTGAGCTTGCGATCTGTCGCCTGTTCTTCCTTGAGATTCTTGGCCAGCACATTGGCGCAGTCGGTGCGGCCAAGCTGCTTGGCCCAGGCGATGAGCGTGCCGTAGCGCGTCATCTCGTAGTGTTCGACGGCCTGCGCCGAAGCAATCAGCGCCGCGTCGAGAACCTCCTTGTCATCGACGTCACCGCTCACATCGTCGGCCTCCTCGAGAATGCCGTCGATTGCCGGACAGTTGACCTCCTTGGCCTTGACGCCATGCAACTCAAACACCTGTTCGACGCGCTCGACA
>NZ_RZPI01001053.1:0-1142 GCF_003998715.1 Mesorhizobium sp. M7A.F.Ca.CA.002.15.2.1 | reverse complement strand
GGCCCGGTCGGCAAGACAGGCATTGGCGAAGGTCTGGCGATCGCCGCCGCGCCGCGCACAGACCGGCTCGTACTGCTTGCTGCAATATTGCGGTTCCGGCCGGGGCGGACGCGGACGCGGCCCTGGTCCGTCATCGACGACGACGGTGCAGGCGGCAAGAAGTGCCGACAGCAACAGGATGACAAAACCCTGCCGCGAAAAGATTGCCGCCAGATATTTCATGATGATCTCCCACGATCGCGTCCCCGGTTGCCGATCCTCGCCATTCCCTTGCCAAATGCAACCCCCGTTTGCAGCCCTTTCAGTCGGAAACGCGCTGGGGCTGTAGGCGGCGTCGACCTCCTCGGCCACCTCGACATCTGGCCCATTCGTGGCCCGGTTCTGGCCGATGACCCGGCCGGCAAGCAAGCCTATGCCGAGCCCATCGATGCTCAGGTCAGTCGATTGATGCGTCGGGACGCGCCAGTACGGCGGCCCGCGGCGGTATCTTGCAACCATCACGTTTCCGTGCGATAAATTCCGTGTTCGGGCATTTGCGACCCGGAGAGCGGAACGTTTTGGACGACCTTTCCCCGATACTGTGAATCTCTGACGGCCCCGTTTTCGGCGGGGGGTTTGACCATGCGCCAATGCATGACTGCCGAAGCAACCACCGGGAACTGCCCTTTGCGCCAGGCGGCGGGCGGGACCACCAAAGACTGAACGGGTGAAGGAGTTTCCCCAATGGCCCAGACCGGCACCGTTAAATTCTTCAACGCGACCAAAGGCTTCGGTTTCATCACGCCCGATGGTGGCGCCAAGGATGTGTTCGTCCATATCTCCGCGATCGAAGCTTCCGGCTTGCGCACGCTCGTTGATGGCCAGAAGGTCACCTTCGACGTCGAGCCGGACCGCATGGGCAAGGGCCCCAAGGCCGTCAACCTCCGCGCAGCCTGAGCCATCGGCGCGCCGCATGTCACTTAGACGTGCGACGGAGGCTCCATGCCTGCACCTGGCCTGGAGAGGGATCTGAATTTTGAAAGGCGCGGCGATCTTCGTCGCGCCTTTTCCTTATCGAAGGCGCGGGCCAGTGATGTCGCCCAAGCGGCCGGGTTCTGGGCAACGACTTGCATAAAAACAAAGACCCGAAGCATGCCGCAACG
>NZ_RZPI01001052.1:0-1146 GCF_003998715.1 Mesorhizobium sp. M7A.F.Ca.CA.002.15.2.1 | reverse complement strand
GTCGAGCCAGTAGGATACCGGGTTGAGGGCTGTGCGCTCATCGACGGGAGTGATGCGGCCCGATTGTAATTGATGTCCGGTCAGCGGCGGGCGGGCCAGCGCGATGCCCAGCCCATAGGCGGCGGCGTCGAGCACCAGATTGTAGTCCTCGAAGCGGCGGTCCTGCGGGCGCGGGCGGTAATCCATGCCTTGCGCGGCAAACCAGGCGCGCCAGGCCGACGCGTCGGAATCGTTGATCAGCGGATATTTGAGCAGCCGGGCAGGGTCGCCCCGGCCGATCTCGCGGGCAAGCTCGGGTGACGCGACAGGGAAGACATGTTCCTCGAAAAGTTGCACCGAGATGCGGCCCGGAATGCCGCCGCGTCCACAACGGATCGAGAGGTCGATGCCTTCATCGGCAAGGTCGGCCTGGCGGATGTCGACATCGAGCACGATGCGCAGCTTCGAGGGATTGTTTTCCAGAGCCGCCATGCGCGGCATCAGCCACAGTCCGCTGACCGAGGGAATCGAGGTCAGCCGCACCACCGCCGTGCCACGCGGCTCGACCCAGCGGTCGGAATGGGTCGATATCAGCGCAAAGGCTTCCGCCGTGCGCAGATGCAGCCTGTTGCCTTCGATCGTCAGCGAGACGCCGCGCGCACCACGGTCGAAGACTTTCAATCCCAGCCAGTCCTCGAGCTTGGCGATCTGCCGGCTGACGGCGCCATGGGTGATATTGAGCTTTTCGGCGGCCGCTGAAAAGCTGCCTGTCCGCGCCGCCGCATCGAAGGCGCGCAGCGTTTCGAGCGGCACCATTGTGTCCGAGCTGTGATCCATAGTCACAGGTGATCCTCGATTTCGTCGTTTGTCAACCGGGGTGAAAAGGCGTTTTCTGCCTTTCAGGACCGAAGAAATACGAGGGCGGTGAGATGAGCGAGATAACGGGCACGTTGAATTCGACACAGCGAATGGACACCACGGCAGCCATCGCTGTGGCGCTGACGGTGGTCGGCTGGGCCTCCGCCTTTCCCGCTATCCGAGCCGGTCTCGCCGCCTTCGGCCCACTGGAACTGGGTGCGTTGCGCTTTGCCATCGCCGCTGTGCCGGCGGCGATCTTCCTGGCCGTCAAGCGCCCGGCGCTGCCAAGGCTCGACGAAGCGTGGCGCC
>NZ_RZPI01001051.1:0-1149 GCF_003998715.1 Mesorhizobium sp. M7A.F.Ca.CA.002.15.2.1 | reverse complement strand
GCCGATCACAATCTGCTTGCCCAGGGTTTCGCTTCGCTCGGCGTCGATCCGGAGATGTCCAACTGGCTTGCGATCGCGGTCGAATATTCCCGCAGCGGCGCCAGCATCTTTGCCGCGGTGGCCACGCAAAAGGTCGAAGTCGTGGGTGGTTTCAAGCATGCACCGTTCGAATCCGTGGCTGAGCTGCAGGACTTTTCCAGGCTGCGCTCGATTTCTTTGCCTGATCTCTACAGCACATTCACGGTCAATTCGCGGCGCGGCGATCTGGTCGTAAGTCGAGCCGGCCCCACGCTGGCCAACTTCGTCAAGGCCGGAACATCGGCAGGTGCAAAGATACCCGAGCAGGCCTTCACGATCGAGGTTTCCGTCAGCCGGCGAGGCTCGGCCATCGTCGGTTCCGCCGGCTATGTCTTCGAAAGCCGTTCGGGCGATCAAGCAAGCCTGCTCCGCACTGCAGCGGTTTTGGGAACGATAGGCGCCAAGATAAGGGGCGTGCCTCACCCAAGGCGGTAGACGTCAGGCGCCGGTCTTGATGTAGCTCTTGTAGATCCAGCCGGTCTTGCCGTTGTAGGTGATCTGGCACCATTTCTTGCAGCTCATCACCTGCACCGAGGTTTTGGCTGGCACCGTACCGATGGCGGCGGCATTTTTCTTCGGGCCGCTTCGCATGGTCACGGCCCTCAGGATGCGTCCTGTTCCGGCGGCTGCGGCTTTCCTTGGCTTCGCCTTGGCCTGGCTGTCATCACCTTCTGCCGCGGGCTCTTGAGCCGGCACTTGCGGTTGCACCTCGGGAATGGCGGCGGTTTGTGCGCCGTCGGGATGGTTGCCCGCGGTTGCGCCGGGCGCGGCTACCTTGGCAAGTTCGGTGGCGGCATCGGTATCGGCTGCCGGCTGCGCGAATGCCGCCGTTTGCTTGTCGGGTGCCTTGTCCGCCACCTGGCTGGGAGCAGTCGAATCGGACGCGGATGCGGCCTTCAGCTGGGAACCGGTCCAGCGCGGGTCATTGGCGGCGAGTGCGGGAATGTTGTCTTGCGCGGCCGCCACAGTTGTTGGAATTGCGTCGGACTTGCGCGCCTGCGGTACGGCTGCCGCAGCGACCGCGGCCCCAACCGGGGTTATTTTCGTCGTCTTCACCGGAACCGTTGGAAT
>NZ_RZPI01001050.1:0-1153 GCF_003998715.1 Mesorhizobium sp. M7A.F.Ca.CA.002.15.2.1 | reverse complement strand
GCGCTCCTGCGCCAGGCAGACATCGCCGCCCGGCGTGATGCCGCCGGCTTCCAGTTCGTGGCAGACGGCACCGGCCCAGCCGACCAGCGTGTCTTCATGGAAGATCGGCACCACATCCATGACATCAGGCACCTGCACGGTGCCGATGAAGGCGTCGTTGTTGGCGAAGATATCGCCTTCACGGATTTTCGGGTTTTCCTCGTAATTGTTCTTGATCATCCATTTGATGAAGCGGCTCATCGTATGGACATGCACCATGATGCCGTTGGAGAGCGCGATGGCGTCGCCTTCGGGCGTATAGATGGCGACCACCATCTCGCCGACTTCGCGCACGCCGGGCGAGGCCGAGATGCGGCGGGCCATTTCGCGAGCCGAGACGCAATAGGCGCGCAGCTTGGTGTGCAGCGTCTCGAACTTCAGCGGATCCTGGTTGCGCAGCGTGAGTTCCGTGATGCCGTCATAGCAGCCGGTCTCTTCCATCAGCCGCTCGGAATCGAGCAGTCTTTCGCGAAGGCGCAGGGCCGAAGCAGGTTTGTCCAACATGGCGGTGCCCTCTCAAGCGTGGGTGTAGTGCAGCAGCGTCCATTCATCGACATGGACGCGGTCCTGCGGATGAACGACGAGCGTGGTGGCGGGGTGTTCGATGATGGCCGGACCGATGACTTCGTGACCGGGCTGCAGCAGGTCCATCTCGTAGAGATTGGCCTTGTGCCAGCGTCCGCCGATATAGGCCTCGCGCACGCCCTTGTGCGCGGAAGCCGGATCCGACTTGCCGAGCGGACGCTTGAGCAGCACCGGTTTGACCTTGTCGGCGGTGGCGATCAGCCCGAGTTCGGTGATGGTGAAGCCGGCCTCGCCATAGCGCGACACGCGATGATTGACCTTGGCGTAGACCGCCTCGAACTCGTCGATAACCCTGCGCATGTCGTCGGCCGAGTTGACCTCAGCCAGCGGCGCCATCACTTCGACATCCTCGAGCTGGCCGGTGTAGCGCATCATCAGGAACGGCACGGTCCTGATCTTCTCACGCGCATGGCCGTCGGCGATCATCTCGTCGACCGCGGCCTTGGTCAGGTCGTTCCAGACCGTGGTGACCTTGACGCCGAAGGCGGCCAGCGTCGCCTCATCGGCGCGTGACGGGATGTCGTGCTGC
>NZ_RZPI01000104.1:0-11264 GCF_003998715.1 Mesorhizobium sp. M7A.F.Ca.CA.002.15.2.1 | reverse complement strand
ACCGCGAACTGCGCAAGAAGCCGTCGACGACCAGGGATGGTGTCCAGGTCGATTTGCTGATGAATGCCGGTCTCGCCGTCGACCTGCCGCAGCTTGCCGAAGCGGGTGCGGCCGGCATCGGTCTGTTCCGCACCGAATTGCAATTCATGGTCGCTTCCACCTTTCCCCGGGCCGAGGCCCAGGAAAAGCTCTACCGCGACGTGCTCGAAGCGGCGCGCGGCAAGCCCGTCACCTTCCGCACCATCGACATTGGCGGCGACAAGGTGCTGCCCTATTTCAAGGGCGCGATCCAGGAAGAGAACCCGGCGCTTGGCTGGCGGGCGATCCGCCTGACGCTCGACCGGCCGGGCCTGCTGCGCACCCAGATACGCGCTTTGCTCAAGGCCAGCGGCGGGCGTGAGCTGAAGCTGATGCTGCCGATGGTGACCGAACTCGGCGAGATCACCCAGGCACGCGAGATCATCGACCGCGAGGTGCGGCATTTGTCGCGCTTTGCCCATCATTTGCCGACCAGCCTGAAGCTGGGGGCGATGCTTGAAGTGCCGTCGCTGCTGTTCCAGCTCGATGAATTGATGAAAGCGGTCGATTTCGTCTCGGTCGGTTCGAACGATTTGTTCCAGTTCGTCATGGCCGTCGACCGCGGCAACACGCAACTGGCCAACCGCTTCGACACGCTGTCGGCACCCTTCTTGCGCGTCCTCAAGCAGATCGCCGATGCCGGCGTCCGCAATCACACGCCGGTGACGCTATGCGGCGAACTCGCCGGCAAGCCGATCTCGGCGATGGCGTTGATCGGACTCGGTTTCCGCTCGATCTCGATGTCGCCGGCCTCGATCGGGCCGGTCAAGGCGATGCTGACGGAACTGCCGCTGGACGAATTGAAGGCGTTTTTCGACGACAATCTGATGGCTCCGGCACAGGGCCTGCCGATGCGGGCGCTGCTGCAGGCCTTTGCCGACGACCGTTCGATCCCGTTATAGCAGCCTCATCATGGTCAATTTGCCCCGCGATCGTATGGATCAAGTCGTCAAGCGTTTCGAGATGCTCGAAGCGCAGATGTCGGCCGGCCCGGCGCCGGACGCCTATGTGCGCATGGCGTCCGAATATGCCGAAATCCAGGACATGGTGGCCAAGGTCAGGGCGCTGCGCGCGGCCGAGCATGAACAGGCCGACCTCGAAGCCATGCTTGCCGACAGGGGCACCGACGCCGAGATGCGGGCGCTGGCCGAGGCCGAGCTGCCAGGGGTCGAGGACCGCATCGAGGCGCTGCAGAAGGACATTCAGATCCTGCTGTTGCCCAGGGATGCCGCCGACGACAAGAACGCCATTCTCGAAATCCGCGCCGGCACCGGCGGCGATGAGGCCGCGCTTTTCGCCGGCGACCTGTTTCGCATGTACGAACGCTACGCCGCCGAACGCGGCTGGCGTTTCGAGACCGCCTCGGCCAGCGATGGCGATGCCGGCGGCTACAAGGAAATCATCGCCACGGTGTCGGGCAAGGGCGTCTTTGCGCATCTGAAATTCGAATCCGGCGTGCATCGCGTGCAGCGCGTGCCGGCGACCGAGGCCAGCGGGCGCATCCACACGTCGGCGGCAACCGTCGCGGTGCTGCCCGAGGCCGAAGAGGTCGACATCGACATCAGGGCCGAAGACATCCGCATCGACACGATGCGCGCCTCGGGTTCGGGCGGCCAGCACGTCAACACCACCGATTCGGCCGTCCGCATCACCCATCTGCCGACCGGCATCATGGTCGTGCAGGCTGAGAAATCGCAGCACCAGAACCGCGCCAAGGCGATGCAGATCCTGCGCGCCCGCCTCTATGATCTCGAACGCGGCAAGGCTGACGAGGAGCGCTCCGAATCGCGCAAGTCACAGGTCGGCTCCGGTGACCGCTCGGAACGCATCCGCACCTATAATTTCCCGCAAGGGCGCGTCACCGACCATCGCATCAATTTGACGCTCTACAAGCTCGACCGGGTGATGATGGGCGAACTCGACGAGATCATCAACGCGCTGATCGCCGATCATCAGTCCAAGCTGCTCGCCGACATCGGCATCGATGACTGACCTGCCCAACGCGCTCGGGCCGCTGCTGCGGGAAGCGCGGGCTCGGCTCGGCAGCACCGTCGACGACCCGGCGCTCGATGCGAGGCTGATCGTCGAGCATTTTACGGGCACGACGCGCACGCAAGCCATTGCGGACCCCGAACGCAGGGTCGGCGCCGGCGCTGTTGCCGAAATCGATGCCGCGTTGAGACGCCGCGCCGGCGGCGAACCTGTGCATCGCATCCTCGGCTATCGTGAATTCTACGGTTTGCGCCTGGCGCTGTCGCCGGAAACGCTGGAACCGCGGCCGGATACCGAAACGCTGGTCGAGGCGATATTGCCCTTCGTCAAGGCGGTTGCGACGCAGGAAGGCGAGTGTCGCATCCTCGATCTTGGCACCGGCACCGGCGCCATTGCGCTGGCGCTGCTCAGCGTCGTGCCGACGGCTAATGCCACCGGCGTCGATCTGTCCGCGGGTGCGCTGGCGACGGCGGCCCGCAATGCCGGGCAACTTGGTCTTGCGGGCCGGTTCACGGCGCTGCAGTCGGACTGGTTCGAAAAAGTTTCCGGCCGGTACCATGTAATTGTCGCAAACCCTCCCTATATATCTTCCGAAGACATTGGAAATCTGCAGGACGAAGTCCGCAATTTCGACCCGCGCCTAGCCCTGGATGGCGGCGCGGACGGTCTGAACCCCTACAGAACCATCGCTGCGGAAGCGGCAAGGTTTTTGGAAATTGAAGGCAGAATTGCGGTCGAGATCGGCCATACGCAACGCAACGAGGTCTGCGAGATATTCACTGCAGCCGGCTACGTGCCGGGCAGTGTTTTCCGTGACCTCGGTGGAAACGACAGGGTTATTGTCTTTGAAAGGATAAAGCCTTGACGCAGTGCAAAAAAGCGCTTGGCAATGCCGGGGAATGCGGCTAGGGTCGCCTTAACCGGATGAGACGAAGCAGGCAGTGCTCTTAGCGATTCGGTTTTCCTTGGAAATAGCTGCCTTCTTGCGCAAACGATGCCCAAGCTTCGTGCGGGAATCGTCCGGCAAGTGATGTAACCGGAACAGGATGACACGTGGCGCCAACGCAATCGATGCGGGCGAACGCCGGTGAAGAGACGAAACGGCTGGCTGCATGAGCGCCTCCGTTCGTGAAGAGTTTTTCGAAAATTTCAAAATGAAGAGAGTTTGATGAGGCCACAACAGCAGAACAGGCGCATGCGCGGTCGCAACAACAATGGCGGCGGCGGTGGTAACAATAACAACAATAACAACAACAACCGCAAGGGGCCTAATCCCCTGACGCGCAACTACGAGAGCAATGGCCCGGACGTGAAGATCCGCGGTTCGGCTCAGCAGATCGCCGAAAAATACGCCACCCTTGCCCGTGATTCACACAGCTCCGGCGACCGGGTCATGGCGGAGAACTATCTCCAGCACGCCGAGCATTACAATCGCATCATCGCGGCCGCACAGGCGCAGATGCCGATCCAGAACACGCAGCAGAATCGCGATGATTTCGACGATGATGGCGATGAGGACCGCGACGATTTCGACAATAGCGGCAACAACAGCAACGCTGCTTCCGACGTCCAGATCCCGGTGGTCAACCATGGCGCCGGCCCGCAGCCGGTTATCGAAGGTACGCCGGCCGAGGTCGCGCTGAACCGGGAAGGTGGCCGCGAGGCCCGCGATAACAATGGCGGGCGCAACAATGGCGGCCGCGACAACAATGGCGGGCGCCATCGTGATCGCCGCCCCAATGGCGGCTATGGCCAGAACGGCCAGCGCGACTTTTCATCGTCCGCCGAGCAAGGTGGTCAGCCCCAGGGCAACGAGATCCCGGTCCAGGGCGAAGCCGTTTCGCCGACCGAATCTGTGGCGCCGGCCGAACCGGCTCCGTCGTTCGAGAACCTTTCCCCGGCAGGTCTTGCCGCCCAGGCCGAACTCAACGAGGCGGCCGCCGAAAGCGGTGCTGCCCGTCGTCCGCGTCGTCCGCGCCGCCCGCGCGTCAACGCCGATCAGGTTGATGGCGGTAGTGACAATGCCAGTTCCGGGACCGACGCCGGCGAGGTGGCTGCGGCCCCGGCCGACAGCGGCAACGCCCAACCGGTCAATGTCGATATCGATAACTGACCCAACGGCATTTCAAGGCATTGAGCGGCGGAGAGAAATCTCCGCCGTTTTCGTTTGGGCGGCCGTGCAATATTATGTGGTTGCCGATATCGGGACGTCTTGAGGGTTCAGCGCCTGTGCACCATATCAGCCTCAACTGGACCCGGCTCGAATGAGCGGGTCCGTCACCGCAATCGGATCCGGTGCCGCAAAGCGGGCCGGTGATGGAAGGAGACAGATATGAACCTTGAGAAATACTCAGAGCGCGTGCGCGGCTTTATCCAGTCCGCGCAGACCATGGCGCTTTCCCGCAACCACCAGCAATTCACCCCTGAACATATCCTGAAAGTGCTCGTCGACGACGACGAGGGCTTGGCCGCGTCGCTGATCGAACGCGCCGGCGGCAACATCCGCGACGTCAAGCTTGGCGTCGAGACGGCGCTCGAAGCGATGCCCAAGGTCGAGGGCGGCAATGGCCAGCTCTATCTGGCCCAGCCGCTGGCGAAAGTGTTTTCGACCGCCGAGGAACTGGCCAAGAAAGCCGGCGACAGTTTTGTCACGGTCGAGCGGCTCTTGCAGGCGCTCGCCATGGAAAAGTCGGCCAAGACCGCCGACATATTGGCCAAGGCCGGCGTCACCGCGCAGGCGCTCAACCAGGTCATCAACGATGTCCGCAAGGGCCGCACCGCCGATTCGGCGAGTGCCGAACAGGGCTACGACGCGCTGAAGAAATACGCGCGCGACCTGACTGCGGATGCCCGTGCCGGCAAGCTGGACCCCGTGATCGGCCGTGACGACGAGATCCGCCGCACCATCCAGGTGCTGTCGCGCCGCACCAAGAACAATCCGGTGCTGATCGGCGAACCCGGCGTCGGCAAGACGGCGATCGCCGAAGGCCTGGCACTGCGCATCGTCAATGGCGACGTACCGGAATCGCTGAAGGACAAGCAGCTGATGGCGCTCGACATGGGCGCGCTGATTGCCGGCGCCAAATATCGCGGCGAGTTCGAGGAGCGGCTGAAGGCCGTGCTCTCCGAAGTCACCTCGGCCAGCGGCAACATCATCCTGTTCATCGACGAGATGCACACGCTGGTCGGCGCCGGCAAGGCGGATGGCGCCATGGATGCGTCCAACCTGTTGAAGCCGGCGCTGGCGCGCGGCGAGCTGCACTGCGTCGGCGCCACCACGCTCGACGAGTATCGCAAGCATGTCGAGAAGGATGCAGCCCTTGCCCGGCGCTTCCAGCCGGTTTTCGTCGACGAGCCGACGGTGGAAGACACCGTTTCGATCCTGCGCGGCCTGAAGGAGAAATACGAGCAGCACCACAAGGTGCGCATTTCGGATTCAGCGCTGGTGGCGGCGGCGACGCTGTCCAACCGCTACATCGCCGATCGCTTCCTGCCGGACAAGGCGATCGACCTGGTCGACGAAGCCGCATCGCGGCTGCGCATGCAGGTCGATTCCAAGCCCGAGGCGCTGGACGAGATCGATCGCCGCATCATGCAGCTCAAGATCGAGCGCGAGGCGCTGAAGGTCGAGACGGACGATGCTTCGAAGGACCGGCTCGCCCGCCTGGAAAAGGAACTCGTCGGCCTTGAGGAGGAATCGACCGAGATCACCGCCAAGTGGCAGGCCGAGAAGCAGAAGCTCGGGCTCGCCGCCGACCTGAAGAAGCAGCTCGACGAGGCGCGCAACGACCTTGCCATTGCTCAGCGCAAGGGTGAATTCCAGCGCGCCGGCGAGCTTGCCTATGGCAAGATTCCGGAATTGGAAAAGAAGCTGAAGGAGGCCGAGGCCCAGGACGGCAAAGCCGGCATGGTCGAAGAGGTGGTTACCCCCGACCACGTCGCCCATATCGTCTCGCGCTGGACCGGCATTCCGGTCGACAAGATGCTGCAGGGCGAGCGCGACAAGCTGCTGCGCATGGAAGACGAGATCGGCAAGCGCGTCGTTGGCCAGGGCGAGGCGGTGCAAGCTGTGTCGAAAGCGGTGCGGCGCGCCCGCGCGGGCCTGCAGGATCCGAACCGGCCGATCGGCTCGTTCATGTTCCTCGGACCGACGGGTGTCGGCAAGACCGAGCTGACCAAGGCGCTGGCGAGCTTTCTGTTCGACGACGAGAGCGCCATGGTGCGCATCGATATGTCGGAGTTCATGGAAAAGCACTCGGTCGCCCGGCTGATCGGCGCGCCTCCCGGCTATGTCGGCTATGAGGAAGGCGGCGCGCTGACCGAAGCGGTGCGGCGCCGGCCCTATCAGGTCGTGCTGTTCGACGAGATCGAGAAGGCGCATCCGGATGTGTTCAACGTGCTTTTGCAGGTGCTCGACGACGGCCGCCTGACCGACGGCCAGGGCCGCACGGTCGACTTCCGCAACACGCTGATCATCATGACGTCGAACCTCGGCGCCGAATATCTCGTCAACCTCACCGAGGACCAGGATGTCGATCTGGTGCGCGACGAGGTGATGAACGTCGTCAGGGCATCGTTCCGGCCGGAGTTCCTCAACCGCGTCGACGAGGTGATCCTGTTCCACCGGCTGCGCCGGCAGGATATGGGCCGCATCGTCGAGATCCAGCTCAAGCGGCTCGAGAGCCTGCTTGTCGACCGCAAGATCACGCTATCGCTGGACCAGGAGGCGGTGGATTGGCTGGCGGCCAAGGGCTACGACCCGGCCTATGGCGCGCGGCCGCTGAAGCGGGTGATGCAGAAGGAATTGCAGGACCCACTGGCGGAGAAGATCCTGCTCGGCGACATCCTCGACGGCTCGACCGTCAAGGTGACAGCCGGTTCCGACCGGCTGAATTTCCGCTCCAAACCGACGATCGTCGCGGCGGAAGCGGCAGCCTGATCCTGCGCCGCGCGTCCTTCCTGGACGCGCGGCGTTTTCATATAAAACGTGGGGTGGGGATGACACTGGACGACTACAACAGCTTCTGCGACTCGCTGCCTTCGACGACCCATGTCGTCCAGTGGGGTGGCGCCCATGTTTGGAAGGTGGGGGCCAAGGTCTTCGCGATCGGCGGCTGGGACGATGGCCAGCAGCTCTTCGTCACCTTCAAATGTTCCGATATCGCCTATGATGTGCTCAAGGAACAGCCGGGGCTACGGCCCGCACCCTATCTTGCCTCGCGCGGCATGACATGGATCCAGCGTCGGACAAGCCAGAGCATGGATGATGCCGCGCTGAAGGACTATCTGCGCGAGAGCCATCGCCTTGTCGCCCTGAAGCTTACCAGGCAGGCGCGCAAGGAATTGGGACTTGCCGAAAGCTAGCCTATATTCCTTGAGGCGCCGGAAAACCGCCATCTTCATGCCCGGTTCATGTTGGAACCATAGGATGGTGTAACTGGTTTGCTGGCGAAGGGGTTCGCCAGAAGACAATGCCGGCGGCGGCAAATTTACGGACCGGAGAATTTGGCCACCATGTTCCGCACGATCTTTGCCCTCTCGGCGCTAGCCGCCGGGCTTGTGTCTTCCGGGGCGTTCGCCGCGCCGACGACGGACAATGCGCCAAGGGTTGTCCGCGCTGCCGATACCGGGGGCATCCTTGTCGCCCAGGACGGTAATCTCGACATCTACTACGACGCCAGGGGCAACCGCGTGATCGTCGATGCCGATACCGGCAAGGTCATCGCCATCCAGCCGCCGCAGACCCGGCTCGACCGCCGCGCCTTGCGCCGCGAGACACGACTGCGCGAACTGGGCCGCGCCCCCGAAGGCGACGACCGCTACTATCTCGACGATCCGGAAGACATGGCGCGGTTCCGGCGCAAGCAGTTGGAAGAGGAAGGCCGCGTTATCCCGCCGCCGGCAGATGAGTACGATCCCTATGGGGACAATTCCGCCGAAGCCTACCCGCCGGCGCCGCAGGACGATGGCAATTACGACGACAATTATCCCGACGCGCCGCAGCCGGCTAAGCCGGGTACAATCAAGCGCCAGCCGCTGAACGAGGCCGCGATAGACCCTGCCCAGCCGACGACACCCGCCGATCAGGCGGCTCTGCCGCCAAAGGCCGGCGACAAGACCACCGTTGCCCCGGCACTTTCGCTGGGAGCGCGCCAGGATGTCGCCGCCCTTCAGGTGCTGCTCGACCGGGGTGGCGCTTCGCCTGGCGTCATCGACGGGCGTTTCGGTTCGAATGTCGACAAGGCGCTCGCCGCCTACAACCAGATCACCGGCGCCAATCTGCGATCGACCGACGCGGTCGCCATCCAGGCGGCACTTGCGCAATCCGGCGGCGATGCCTTCGCCAATTACACGATCACAGCGGAGGACGCGGCCGGTCCTTATGTCGCGTCGATCCCGGAAGACTACAGCCAGAAGGCGCAACTCGACCGCATGGGTTATACGTCGGTGACCGAGGCGCTCGCGGAGCGCTTTCACATGGACGAGAATTATCTCAAGGCGCTCAACCCGGAGGTCGATTTCAATCGTCCCGGCACGATCATCAAGGTCGCCAATTTCGGCAGGCTGGTTTCGACGCCGGTGGCGCGTATCGTCGCCGACAAGGACAAGAAAGAGGTTTTCGCCTATGACGCCGGCGGCAAACTGGTCGCGGCCTATCCCGCAACCATCGGCTCGTCGGATACGCCGTCACCGTCCGGCATACACACGGTGTCGCGCGTGGCGCTCGATCCGAACTACACCTACAATCCCAGCATCAATTTCAAGCAGGGTCAAAACGACAAGGTCCTGACCATTCCGCCGGGCCCGAACGGTCCCGTCGGTTCGGTCTGGATCGCCCTGGATAAGCCGACCTACGGCATCCACGGCACGCCCGATCCGTCGAAGATCGGCAAGACCGAGAGCCATGGCTGCGTACGCCTGACCAACTGGGATGCGCGGGAGCTGGCCAAATTGGTTTCGCCGGGCGTGACGGTGGAGTTTGTCGGCGGGCCCTCAGCCGATAACCTTGCGCAGCAGTGAACCGCGAAGCGCGGCGGCATAGACCAACTGCACGACCAGGATGAAGCCGACGCCGAGCAAGGGACTGACAAGCGAGAGTGCGGCGCCGACCGCCCACAGGATCTGTGCCTTGATGATGCGCAGATAGACCGTGCGTTTGGTTTCCGCATCGACATCCTCTGCTACGAAGCCGCTTTTCTCCGCATAACGCCAGCTCGCGAACAGCGTGACGCCGAGCGCCAGCAGATTGAGCCAGTAGACCAGCACCGCGGTTCTGAACTCGAGGAAGTCGGCCAGAAGATCGGTCGAGAAGGGCAGCAAGGCGATGAAGGCGAGAAAGCAAAGGTTCAGCGTGGCAAGCCGTCGATCGGATTTGGCGATCAGACCATGCTGCGCCTGCTGGCCAAACCAGAAGATGGTCAGCGTCAGGAAGCTCAAGGCGTAGGTCAGGAAACGCGGCGCCAGGGCGGCGATCGCGGCGAGCAGCTCGCGTTCGGAATGGATCGCCTCGTGCGCCGGCACCCTGATTTCGAGAACGATCAGGGTGAGCGCGATGGCGAATACGCCATCGGTGATCCCGACGATACGGCCGCGTCCCTCAGCCGATGCTTCAAGTGGCCGCTTCATCGATGTTTCCCCATCGGCACCTTCCGGAAACCTAGCATGGTTGCCGCCATTTGCATCTGACAGGGTGCGACCCTGGCCAAACGGCTGGTTTCAGCGACAGCAAGCCACTGGCTGGTTGTTGCCGGTGCGCCAGGGGTTTAAGCAAGGTTTCATGCATTCACCAAGTGAAGCCGCCGCCGTCCCGCTGACCAATCCGGTCACGAATGGAACGTTTTGTCCGCAGTCGCGGCGACGATTTGTGCTGATCGCGGCAATTCTGGCCTCGGCGCTTGGCTTCATAGACGGCTCCATCCTGGCCATCGCTACACCAGCGATCCGCGTCAATCTCGGCGCAAGCCTTGCCGAGGCGCAGTGGATTTCCAATGCCTATGCGTTGACGCTCTCGGCGCTGATCCTGGCCGGGGGCGCTGCCGGTGACCGATTCGGTCTGCGCCGCGCCTTCGTGGCCGGCATCGCGCTGTTCATCCTCGCTTCGCTTGCCTGTGCGCTGGCGCCGAATGCAATTGTGCTGATCGCATTTCGCGCGTTGCAGGGCATCGGTGCGGCAATCATGGTGCCTGGCAGCCTCGCCATCATCGCCAAGGCCTACCCGAAGAAAGAACGCGGCCGTGCTATCGGCATCTGGGCGGCGGCTTCGGCGCTGACCACGGCACTTGGCCCGGTGTTCGGCGGCTTCGTGCTGTCGGCCTTCGGTGACGGCATCTGGCGGGCGATCTTCGCCATCAACCTGCCGCTGGGCTTGATTTCGATCTGGCTTCTGCTGGCCAAGGTTCCGGCCGATGTGCCGACGGAGAAACGCAGCCTGGATCTCGGCGGTGCAGCGCTCGCGACATTGGCTTTCGGTGCGCTTGCCTATGGGCTGACCTCGATGAGCGCCAGCGGCGAGGGCCTCATGGCAGGGCCGAGCATTGCCGCCGGCGTCGTATTGCTGGCTGTCTTCATCGTCTTCGAGCTTCGGCAGCGCGAGCCGATGATCGACCTCAGCCTGTTTCGCGTCGGTGCTTTCGCCGGCGCCAATGTGGCGACGTTCTTCCTCTATTTTGCGCTGTCGGCCAACCTTTTCTATCTGCCAATGCTGCTGATCGCCGGCTGGGGCCTGAGCACGGCCGAGGTCGGCTTCATCTTCCTGCCCTTGTCGGCATCGATCGCGCTTTTGTCGGGACCTGTCGGCAAGCTGTCGGACCGGATCGGACCGCGTTTTCCGATCGCCTGCGGCAGCCTGGTCGTGGCTTTTGCGTTTGCCGGGCTGGCCTTGCTCACCTACGCCGGCATCCACAATTTCTGGACCGGAACATTCCCGCTGATGGGGCTGATGGGGCTCGGCATGGCTCTGGTCGTGTCGCCCTTGTCGACCGCGATCATGACGGCGGTGGAGGACAAGGACACGGGGGCGGCCTCCGGCATCAACAATGCCGTCTCACGCATCGGCGGTCTGATCGCGGTGGCGGCGATGGGCTCGCTTGCCGCGTGGGTCTACGCGAATGCACTGGACGCGAGCGCAACGTCCGGCATCCCGGGATTTGGTGAACCGGCGCCAGCCGGGCTTGCCCCGGCCATCGATGCGACAA
>NZ_RZPI01001049.1:0-1156 GCF_003998715.1 Mesorhizobium sp. M7A.F.Ca.CA.002.15.2.1 | reverse complement strand
CGACCAATCCCTTCCTGCGCTGGCACGATCCGGCGATCCGCAAGCATCTTGGGCTGGAGAAGGCTTCCGACGCCGAGGTCTTTGCCGAAATCCGCAAGCGCAAGGACAACTTCTAGAGCCCGTGATATCGTCGACGCCATGACCAGCTCCGCCGAAATCATCGCGACGCTCGGGCTGAAGCCGCATCCGGAAGGCGGCTGGTATGCCGAGACCTTTCGCGATGGCACTGGCGGCGCGCGCGGCCATTCGACCGCCATTTATTTCCTGCTTGAGGAGCATCAGGTTTCGGCCTGGCACCGGGTCAAGGACGCCGCCGAGGTCTGGCATTTCCATGCCGGCGCCCCGCTGGCACTGGCAATGTGGGAAGAAGGCAGCACCGTTGTGGAGCAGGTGCTTGGAATCGATCTCGCAGCCGGTGAGCGGCCGCAGATCGTCGTGCCGGCGGGCTGGTGGCAATCGGCGCGCAGCCTCGGCGAATGGACGCTGGTCGGCTGCACCGTCGCGCCGGGCTTCGAGTTTGCCGCCTTCGAACTGGCAGCACCCGGCTGGCAGCCGAAACAACCGTAGCTCAATAAGAGCCCGGATATAGCAGGGACCCAAGCGTGATCGCGAGTTGGGCGGCGTAGTACAGCGCCCAGACGGCGAAGCGCATCCAGGCGCGGTGCGGCGAGATGGCGGCCACCAGGAATTTCTCCGTGGCGAGCAGCCCGTCGGATGCCATGAACAACAGCGCGCCGCCGATCACGGAGACGTTGCTGGTGGTCAGCGCCGAGATACCCATTGCCAGGATCGCAGCGACATAGACGGCGATCGGCATACGCAGGCCGGGACCGACGCGCCGCCACAGCGCCGCCAGCATGACGGCCGCAAACACCGCCATAGCGAGCGCGATCGCTCCGCGCCACGACTCGGCGCCAAGCACCCCCAACCCGCCACCGCTGCGCAGGAACAGCGCGACATAGACGATGTGGGCGACAAGAAAACTGGCCAGCCCGCCGAGGAAGGCCTTTTCACCGTCGCGCGACAGGAATGCGTCGCCAACGGCGCTGAGGGCGAGCGCGGCGGCGAGCAGCAGCGGGCCGCCCTGCAGCCCGGCCAACACGGCAAGCATCGCCACGGCGAGCGTCGTTGCCGCCGAGCGGGCGAGCGTTGGTGG
>NZ_RZPI01001048.1:0-1159 GCF_003998715.1 Mesorhizobium sp. M7A.F.Ca.CA.002.15.2.1 | reverse complement strand
TTCTCGCACCCAGCGTCTCAACGACGTCGTCGAGCGCTGGGTGCGAGAAGATCCCGTCCAGTGGATGTGGTTCCACAAAAGGTGGGAGATCAGCGGCGGGCGGCGAAAGCGACCGCAGGCAAAGGCGGTCCCAAACGCTTAGGCAGAGCTGCTGGCGTGGGGTTAGCCCAGCGCCAGCAGACAACAGCGAACCTGAACCCGCCTTAGTTGGTGACGACAATGCGCGTGTTGCCGAAACCCACTTCCCGCACCATCGAATAGAACGTGGCGGCATTGGCCGTGTGCAGCCTCACGCAGCCATGCGACGCCGGGCGGCCGAGCTGCCTGACGGCGCCGGTTCCATGGATGGCATAGCCGCCATGGAAGAACACCGAATAGGGCATCGGCGACATATGGTATTTGCGCGAATACCACATCCTGGCCGTGCGCTGCGGCCGATAGGTGCCGCGCGGCGTGAAATAGCCGGTGCGGGCGGTGGAGACACTCCACCGGTAAACCGACGCGCCATATCTGACGGTCATCGTCTGCGACGACACGTCTATATTTGCAACGAGGCTGGCTGCCCAGCCCTGCCCCGAAGCACCGAACAGCATTGCAACAAACATGGTTGCCATGAGAACTGTCTTTTTCATGCGATCAAACCCCTTTGATTGCCCCTAACCTGCCTGCCTGATTGTTTTTCATCTTTTTAATGGCAGATGCACGGGCTAACACACACACCTTGACCAATTCGCCAATCCAAAGCAGCGAATTTGAACGATTTCCCGCAATAGTTGCCGCAACGACACGCCGCACCGGCTTGATCGCCGGCGGGCTTGCAAAACCGCTGGGATCGCTGCTCAACTCTGCGCATGAACCAGCGACTCCTCCCGGCAATCGATGACAGGCGCGACGACGTCGTCGCGCTGACCGCCGAACTGATCCGTTTTCCGACTATCAATCCACCCGGCGAGGCCTACCGGCCATGCGCCGAATATCTCGGCGCGCGGCTGAAGAAGAGCGGTTTCGAGACCGAGTTCATCCGCGCCGAAGGCACGCCCGGCGACACCGACCGCTACCCGCGCGTCAATGTCGTTGCCCGTTCCGAAGGCAGGTCGCCGGGCGCCTGCGTCCACTTCAACTCGCATATCGACGTGGTCGAAGCCGGTGATGGCTGGAC
>NZ_RZPI01001047.1:0-1159 GCF_003998715.1 Mesorhizobium sp. M7A.F.Ca.CA.002.15.2.1 | reverse complement strand
CGCCATAGCGCCTGCGAGAAGCTGCTTTCCCGGCCGCTTGGCCGGTCGGTCTGCACCAGCACCGGGCTGTGCAACAGTTGATTGGCTGCCTCGATGCGGCGGTCGATTTCGCCGGCGCCCGGCAGGCGGAAGAAACGCAGGGGATAAAGCGCGGCCAGTGCTGCTATGGCAAAGGCAGCGACCAGGCCGATGCGCGCCATATCCGGCAGCCGGGAGAATAGCCCGAGCCAGGAGATGCTGAGGAACAGGCTGGCAACGATGACGAGGGGAAGCAGCAACGGCCAGCCGCGCTCGACCACCATCGAGACCCGCGTGGCCAGCCTGCTCAAAGCCAGCCGCCCGGCGAGGCCGCGATCGCTGCTGAAGGTGGGTCGTTGCGTCATCGGCCCTTCCTTGAGCCTATGGCATCCCGAAACCGGGATGCGGCCCTATCCCTTTGAGCATGATCTGTTCCGAAAGGGATTCCATGTTTCGGGATCATGCTGTGGAGCGGGCAGATAGCCCGACGCCTCACGACTCAAAGAATACCAGCAAACACGGCAAAGGCGAGGCGGTTCGAAAAAACGTGAAGTGGACCGTTATAGTTCCATCCTGCATACCCTTTAGAAGGCAGCAGGCCCTTTAGAAGGTAGCGGGGTCCGCATTCGCCCCGCAGACCAGCACGGCGAGCCGTTCGCCCTGCGCCGGCGCATAGCGGCCCGACAGGATTGCGGCAAAGGCGGCCGCACCTCCCGGCTCGGAGATGATGCGGGTTCGGTTCCACAGCGCCTTCTGCGCGGCGACGATGTCGTCGTCGCCGACCAGGATCGAGCGTTCGACATAGGCCTCGGCGATCGGGAACATCATTTCGCCGACGCGCTTTGGCGCCAGCGAATCGGCGGCGATGCCCTCGGCCGGCGCATCGACGGGGTGTCCGGCCTCGAAGGCGCGATGCAGCGTCGGCGCTCCTTCCGGCTCGACGGCGATGATACGGCTGCGGCCGGCGAACCAGGCAGCGATGCCGCCGATCAGACCGCCGCCGCCGACAGCGACCAGCAGCGTGTCGATCCGAGGCAAATCGGCCTCGATTTCGAGCCCAAGCGTGCCCTGGCCGACGAGCGTTTCCTCCTGGTTGAAGGCATGAATCTGCAAAGCGCCGGGCTCCTCGGCGAACCGTTCG
>NZ_RZPI01001046.1:0-1159 GCF_003998715.1 Mesorhizobium sp. M7A.F.Ca.CA.002.15.2.1 | reverse complement strand
GTACCGGACGCATCCAAGTCATCTGTCACTTGGCGAAGCGCTTGAATGGATCCAGCGGCTGGCGCCGATACATGCGGTGCTGACACATATGCACGTGCCGCTCGACTACGTCTCGGTGATGGCCGAGACACCAGCCAATGTCGAACCCGCCTATGACGGCATGGTTATAGAAATCCCTTATGAATCAGCACGATGCGAATAGAGCTTCATGAGGGCTTTCGGCTCCTTGGTGCAAATATCAGCAGCGTTCCGATCCGCTCGTAGCCCATCCGGGGATAAAGCAGCGCCCCGGCATGGGTTGCTGCCAGCACCGAGTACCTTGACCCGCGCGCGCGATCGTCGTGCAACATTTTCGATATCAAAGCCTGACCAATGCCGCGACGCCGGTGCGACGGCTCGACATACATGCTCGAACACCAGGTGGCTCCCACGGCATCCAGGCTGCGAACGCGCCCAACGATGTCGGCGCCGTCGATTGCCACATACTGGCGGAACGGCGCGGTGTCGCCGAGCAAATCGTCTGGGATCGGCTGCCTGCGGATGATCTTTCCCAACTGTGCCGCCCGTTCGGCCGTCTGCACGCGTTCGACCGAAGCAACCGATGGCGGGTTCGGAATCCGGTGCAATCGGTGGACGAAAAAGCCTTCGGTCCGCAGCAGCCGGTAGCCGAGAGCTTTGTAGGCGGTTCGTGTCGGCCCGTCCGGATCGTCGTTCGCGATCACAACGGAAATGGCAAAGCCCGGCCGCGCATGCTGCCGCACGACGGCATCGGTCTCTTGAGCGGCGACGTCATGGACGACCCATTCTTCGCCGCGGTAATCGCGAGGATTCTTGCGTTCGGCATCGCGCATCAGCCACAATGGTCCAACGCGGCTGGCCTCGTAAGGAAAGGTGCGGCTCCTATCAGCGCTGAAGCCATGCACGAACACTTCGATTGCCGCTTCGATCTCGCTGTTTGCCATCTTCATTTCAACAGCCTAGCGTTGGCGATCCGCTCAAGGCAATACGCCACAATCGGCTCAAGCCTATGAGAATCAGCGGCAATTTACAGTTCTTGGCCCATGCGTTAGTTCCATAATCTATCTTATGCGACTTTTGGATACGGCGAGCGGCATGGATGCGGCGGTCCCCGACTTCACTTTCCAGTTCCCTTGGAGGC
>NZ_RZPI01001045.1:0-1165 GCF_003998715.1 Mesorhizobium sp. M7A.F.Ca.CA.002.15.2.1 | reverse complement strand
GGGCGGCTCTGAGAAGCCGGACCTGAAGGCCGAATTTTCCAACGCCAACCATGGCCGCGGCACCTGCTCGATGGCCCGTTCGCAGAACCCGAACTCGGCCAATTCGCAGTTCTTCATCTGCTTCGACGATGCCGCCTTCCTCAACCGCCAGTACACGGTCTGGGGCCAGGTCATCGAAGGCATGGACAATGTCGACAAGATCAAGCGCGGCGAGCCGGTGCAGGATCCCGACAAGATCGTGTCGCTGAAGGTCGCGGCCGACGTCAAGTAAGGGCAAACGACAATGATGGGCGTCGTCTGGTCGCTTCTCGGCATCCTATCCGGCGCCTTCATTGCCATTCAGGCGCCGATCAATTCGCAGCTGGCGCGCGGCCTGGGTCTCCCAGTCGCGGCGGCTGCGTTTTCGTTCCTGTCGGGCGCGATCGTGCTCGGCATTATCTCCGTTACGGTGGTGAAGCTGCAAGGCATCTCGCTCGACTGGAAAGCGCCGGCGCCCTGGCTGTTCGTGGCCGGCGGCATGCTCGGCGGTTTCTATGTCACGCTGTCGACGATCCTGACGCCACGCATAGGTGCTGCCGCGCTGATGGCGTTTCTGGTCGCCGGCCAGTTGCTGGCCGGCATGCTCATCGACCGCGTCGGCTTCCTCGGCGTCGCGGTGCGTGAAATCTCGCTCGGCCGCGTTGCCGGCGCGGTGCTGCTCTTGGCCGGAGCGCTGCTCGTCCGGCTCTACTGATGCGCGTCGATGTCTTTGACTTCGACTTGCCGGAGGAGCGCATCGCGCTCCGCCCGGCGCAGCCGCGTGACAGCGCCAAGATGCTTCTGGTCAAGCCCGGCGAAGGGCTCGAGGACCGGACGGTTGGCGACCTGCCGTCCTTGCTCAGGGCCGGCGACGTGCTGGTGTTCAACGACACCAAAGTCATTCCGGCGCAGCTCAAAGGCATAAGGCGGCGGGGCGAGGCGACGGCGCAGGTCGAAGCCACGCTGCATATGCGCATGGCGCCGGACCGCTGGCTGGCCTTCATGAGGCCGGGCAAGCGCATTGCCGCCGGCGACCGCATCCATTTCGGCCATGACGGCAATTCCTGTTTCCTCGGTCAGCTCGACGCCACGGTGATCGAGAAAGGCGAGGGCGGCGAGGCGCTGCTTGGCTTCGACCTGTCGGGGC
>NZ_RZPI01001044.1:0-1171 GCF_003998715.1 Mesorhizobium sp. M7A.F.Ca.CA.002.15.2.1 | reverse complement strand
GTGGCGGGGTGGGTGGAGAACAGGCTGTCCATGCGCTCGCCGTGAAGGGGATTGATGATGAAGAGATGCGCGGTCGCGGGATTGCGCTCGGCATCGGGGTTGCGGATGCGTTCGGCGCCGCGGGCGATCTTGTCAAGCGCCGATGCCAGCCAGAGCGGGTGTCCACAGATTTCGGCGCCACGTCGGTCGGCCTCGTATTCGCGGGTGCGGCTGACCGCCATCTGCACGACCATCGCGGCAAAGGGCGCTACGATCATCGCCGCCAGCACGCCGACAAAGCCGAACGGATTGTTGTCGCGATTGCCACTGAAAAAGAAGGCGAAATTGCCGAGCATCGAAATGGCACCGGCAAAGGTGGCGACGATCGTCATGGTCAGCGTGTCGCGGTGCTGCACATGGGCGAGTTCGTGCGCCATGACGGCTGCGACCTCTTCAGGCGTCAGCGCCTGCAACAGGCCGGTGGAGGCAGCGACCGCCGCGTTCTGCGGGTTGCGGCCGGTGGCAAAGGCGTTCGGCTGCGGATTGTCGATCAGGTAGGTCTTCGGCATGGGCAGGCCGGCCTGTTTGGCGAGCGACTGGACGATGGCGTAATATTCGGGCGCGTTCTTCTCGTCGACCTCGACGGCACGGTTCATCGACAGCACCATCTTGTCGGCATTCCAGTAGCTGAACAGATTGGTGCCGGCGGCGATCAGCAGCGCGATCATCATGCCGCCGGTTCCGCCGATCAAAAAGCCGACGCCCATGAACAGCGCGGTCATCGCGGCAAGAAGCATGGCGGTGCGAAGTGTGTTCATCGTCTGCTCCTGTCCAGGTGATAGCGAAAAGGGGTCGATCCGCTTCGTCTCATCGCTATATGATGGGAAACACCAGTTCCCGTTTCAATCCGCTGGAAATATCGCATGAACGACGAAGCCAGTAAAACCGATGCCGAGCTTGCCCATGATGTCGAGCCAAAGGCGCTGACGCCGGAAGCCAGACGTGCGCTCGCGGAAGCCGAAGCAAGGCGTGTAAAGTACCTGGAAAAGGAAGCCTCGGCGCCGAAGGAAATCGGCGGCCGCGGCGGCAAGGAGCCCGGCCGCTACGGCGACTGGGAGGTAAAGGGCCTGACCAGCGATTTCTAGACGCGGCCTAGGCGGCGTTGCGCTGCGGCTCGAGCGCGATCCAGCCA
>NZ_RZPI01001043.1:0-1172 GCF_003998715.1 Mesorhizobium sp. M7A.F.Ca.CA.002.15.2.1 | reverse complement strand
TGAAACCTCGGTTTGCATTTGTCGCGGCGGCTCTTGCCGCCGGTCTGTTCGCCAGTTCCCTGGAAGCAAGGTCGCAAGAGCGCAGCTGTCGCAGTACCGATCCCGTCGACACGATAAAGGAGATGTCGGACGCGATCTATGCCTGCTGGAAGCCGCCACCCGGAACCGCGGGCATGTCCCTCACGCTGCGGTTCTCGCTTCGCCGCAACGGCACGCTGATCGGCAAACCTCGCGCCACATATTCCGATCTGGGAACCGATGCCCAGCGCAGCCGGGCCTTCGTGGCATCCATCCTCAGGGCACTCGATGACGCTCTGCCATTGCACTTTTCGGACAGCATGGGCGAAGCAATTGCGGGGCGCATGCTTGCCCCTCGGTTCACGGCAGCCCTTGAAGGTGCGTCCTAATGCAAGTCGGTGATGTGCCCTGAAACGGGCGGGTTCTGTGGCTGGAACATCTTGCCGCGCTCGGCGATGAAGATCATCAGCAGCGCGGCGACCGAGACGCTGCAGAAGCCGGCGGCCAGCGGCGTCACCGTGCCGTTGAAGGCCTGGCCGATCAGCGTACCGAGAATGCCGCCGAGAAACGTCTGCATGAAACCGAGGATCGACGAAGCCGTGCCGGCCAGTTGGCCGAGCGGCTCCATGGCCAGCGCGTTGAAGTTCGCGCCGAGCGCACCGAATGGAAGCATGGCGCAGGCAAAGAAGGTGATGAACAGCCAGAGCGGCATCTTCATCTCCAGCGAAATCACCAGCCAGGCAAGGCTGATGACCAGGAACAGCAGCAACGCACTCTGCGACAGGCGGCGCATGCCGATGCGACCGACAAGGCGCGAGTTCAGAAAGTTGGAGAAGGCGAGCACGCCCGCAACCCCGGCAAAGATGACCGGGAACATCTCGCCGACTTTGAAAATGTCGACATAGATCTGCTGCGCCGAAGCGATGAAGCCAAACATGGCGCCGAAAATGAAGGTGCTGGCGAAGGCATAGCAGATCGCAATGCGGTTGGTGAGAACGATACGAAACCCGCCGACAATGGAGTTGAGCGTCAGCGGCCGGCGATGTTCGGGATGCAGCGTTTCAGGAAGGCGCAGCAGCGACCAGGCCGAGACGAGCAGCGCACCGACGGCCATGGTGACGAAGATCCAATGCCAGGTCGCAAACAGCATGATA
>NZ_RZPI01001042.1:0-1175 GCF_003998715.1 Mesorhizobium sp. M7A.F.Ca.CA.002.15.2.1 | reverse complement strand
GCCATGGTGTTTACGGGCGTCCGGCATTTCAGGCATTGACGCACTTCTTCTTTCTCTCCTTGCGGGGTGAGAAGCGGTTCGCGCAGCAAACGAAAAGCCAATTGCTTGGCTTTTCGAGCTTCGAACGCCCTGAGCCCGCGAAGGGCCGGGCGGTGGACGATCCGCCCTGCCGGGTCCCCGCTGCTCCGCAGCGTCCCGGCGTTCGTCAGCCTTTCATCGTGCCACTGGCACGATGAATTCGCTTCGCGAACCGGCCGCTCACCCCACAGGGGGAGAAGGAAGAAAGAACTCAATCCGCCGGCCGGTCCGCTGGATAGGGCGTCTTGACCAGGATCGCCATGCCGATCCCGAGGAACAGCACGATCACCGCCATGCCGAGCCGTGCCGAGCCGCTGGCCAGGGTGACGGACGCGACCATGAACGGCGCCAGGAAACTGGTCGCCCGTCCGGCCAGCGCATAAATGCCGAAATAGCGGCCGGATTCGGCGGCCGTGACGCTGCGCGCCATGTAGGATCGCGACGACGCCTGCACCGGCCCGAAAGCCACACCGATCAACAGGCCGAAGAAGATGTAGGCCTTTTCCGCTGCCGTGCCGAACAGGCCACCGCTGTCCGGTCCAAGCATCATCCAGAGGCCGAACAAAGTATAGCCCGGTCCGGTCGAGACGATGCCGATCGTGGCGATGCTGAGCAGGACCAGCGAGATCATGACGATGGTTTTTGAGCCAAGCGCCGTATCGAGACGGGCTGCAACCAGGCAGCCGAAGATGGCGACGACGTTGAGAATGATGCCGAAAATACCGATTTCGGTGATCGACCAGTGGAACATCGCTGCTGCGAAAGTGCCCCCCAGCGCCAGCACCGCATTGACACCGTCCTGATAGATCATGCGGGCGACAAGGAAGCGGAAGATGCCGCTGCGCTTGCGCACCTCGCCCAGCGTCACTTTCAGCTCCGCCAACCCCTCTCGCACCGCAGGGCCGATCGGCAGGCCCTTGATGGCATCGGGGGTGAAAAAGAACATCGGCAGGATGAACAGGAAGTACCAGCCGGCTGACAAACGCCCGGTTGCGCGCGCGTCCTCGCCGAGCTTCGGGTCGAGCCCGAAGAGCGGGTCGATGCCGATGATCGTCTTGCCGGTCTCAGGCGAACCGGCCAGGCAGGCGACGACGAAG
>NZ_RZPI01001041.1:0-1181 GCF_003998715.1 Mesorhizobium sp. M7A.F.Ca.CA.002.15.2.1 | reverse complement strand
GCCTTGATCGCCTCGGCCGTCGCCGACCCTATCAAGACAACGACGGCCGAGGCGATCAAGGCGCTGCATGAAAGCGGCTTGCGGATCATCATGGCGACCGGCGACAATGAACGCACGGCCAACGCGATCGCCAGAAGCCTCGGCATCGACGAGGTCCGCGCCGGCCTGCTGCCGGAACAGAAGGCAGCCCTTGTCGAGGAACTGCGCGCAAAAGGCACCGGCGTTGCCATGGCCGGCGACGGCGTCAACGATGCACCGGCCCTTGCCGCCGCCGATGTCGGCATCGCCATGGGCACCGGCGCCGATGTCGCCGTCGAAAGCGCCGGCATCACCTTGGTCAAAGGCGACCTCAACGGCATCGTGCGGGCGCGCACGCTGGCTCAGGCGACGATCCGCAACATCCGCCAGAACCTGTTCTTTGCCTTCCTCTACAACGTGCTTGGCGTGCCGGTCGCCGCCGGCGTGCTCTATCCGCTCACCGGCACGCTGCTGTCGCCGATGCTGGCAGCGGCGGCGATGAGCCTGTCCTCGGTGTCGGTGATCGCAAACGCATTGCGGCTGAGAACATTGAAACTCTGATCCAAGCCCCCAAATACGAAACCCATCCAACAGGAGACCATGTATGACCTTCGCCAAAAAACTCGTGCTGCTGCTGATGGCGGCCGGAATGCTGGTTGCCGTCTTCCTCGAAAGCGTTCCGGCGCAGAGCGAAGAGATGAAACACGACATGGGCGCTATGGCGACGGACGCGACCAGTCCTTCGACGGAAGGCTACAAGGCGGCGATGGACAAGATGCATGCCGACATGATGGCGTCCGACTATACCGGCAATGCCGACGTCGATTTCGTCAGAGGCATGATCCCGCACCATCAGGGTGCGATCGACATGGCCAAGGTTGAACTTGCCAATGGCAAGGACCCGGAAATCCGCAAGCTGGCCGAAGGCGTCATCGCCGCGCAGGAAGCAGAGATCAAGCAGATGCAGGCCTGGCTCGCCGCCCATCCGGTGAAGTAAGTCTTCAGCCATCGCCAGCGCGGCGAGAACGCCTCTGGATTTATCGCCCAGCCTGTGATGCGATCCGGCCCCAACTGGAGCCCGCCATGCCACCGACCATCAGAACCACCAAACTGCCCTCCGGCGAAGCCGTTCAGGTGCTTGGCCAGGGCACATGGAAGATGGG
>NZ_RZPI01001040.1:0-1183 GCF_003998715.1 Mesorhizobium sp. M7A.F.Ca.CA.002.15.2.1 | reverse complement strand
GAGTGATGATCTGCGCGGCGCCGGGATCGTCGGCCATCGTCTGGCGGCGGATTTCCAGCACCATGCCACGACCATCGGCGGTCAGCCGCTCCTCCTCGAGCTCCGGCTCCTTCATCAGCCAGTGCGCGATGCGCCGATAAAGCTGGACATGCGGGCCGCCGCCCTCGAAGCCGCGCGCCCACAGCCAGCCCTGATCGGACAGCAGCATGCCGACGCGGCCTTCTCCCTTGCGGTCGAGCAGCAGCAGCGGCCGGTTGTCGGCGCCCTTCATGACCACTTCGCCTTCCGGGTTCTGCACGCCTATGGTGCGGAACCAGCGGCTCCAGTGCGGCGGCTCGGTGGCCGAGCCATCGAGCCCACGCGTCACCGGGTGGCGCTGGCCGAGTTCGGTGAGGCGCGGATAGAAGGCCTTGTCGACAACTTCGCCGGTCGGCATCGCCGGCAGGGCGGCCATCAGCGGCGTGCGCGCGATCGAGCTTTCGCCGGCATATTCGGGGCCGGCCGCGATCAGCAGCGCGCCGCCCTTTTCGACATATTCGGAGATGTAGTCGTAATAGAGGATCGGCAGCACGTCGCGGTGCTGGTAGCGGTCGAAGATGATGAGGTCGAAATCCTTGATCTTCTCGACGAACAGTTCGCGGGTCGGGAAGGCGATAAGCGACAATTCGTTGATCGGCGTGCCGTCCTGCTTTTCCGGCGGCCGCAGGATGGTGAAATGGACAAGATCGACCGAGGCGTCGGATTTCAGCAGGTTGCGCCAGGTGCGCTCGCCGGCATGCGGCTCGCCGGAGACGAGCAGCACACGCAGGTTCTCGCGAATGCCGTCGATCAGTGCGATGGCGCGGTTGTTGGTGTCGGTCAGTTCGCCTGGCTCGCGATCGATGGCGAGTTCGACGATGTTGCGGCCGGCGCCCGGAATGGTGACCTGCAGCGGCATGGCCTGGCCAACGGTGGCGTGCTCGACGGCGACCTGCTCGCCATTGACCGAGACGCGCACATCGACCGGGCCAGTCTCGTTTTCGGTCGAGATGACGCGGTAGGTCATGTCGAGCGGCTTGCCAACAAGGCCGAAGCGCGGCGCGTTCTCGAAGCGGATGCGGCGGTCCTTTTCGTGGTCGTTGCCGGTGATCAGCGCATGCAGCGGGGCGTTGAAATCTGGCGCGCCCGGCGGCGCGTCATGGAC
>NZ_RZPI01000103.1:0-11270 GCF_003998715.1 Mesorhizobium sp. M7A.F.Ca.CA.002.15.2.1 | reverse complement strand
GTTATGGCTCGCGGCATAGACGATCTGGTGGAAAGCGATGTCACTGCGCGAGAAGGCGGCGAGATCCTCGCCGGCGCCGGCCATGCCGCGCCAGGTGGCTTCGAGATCGGCGATTTCCTGCAGCGTCGCGCGCGTGGCGGCGAGTTCGGCAACCAGCGGCTCGATGGCCCGGCGAGTCTCAAGAATGGCGTCGAAGAGCTTGTCGTCCAGTGCATGCGGCGCGTGCCAGGCCAGCACCTGCGGGTCGATGATGTTCCAGTCGTCCTCGTTGCAGACGATCGTGCCGACGCGTGGCCGCGACAGCACCAGCCCTTTTGCCGCCAACACTTTCAGGGCCTCACGGATGACGGTGCGGCTGACGCTGTATTCGACGCCGAGCTCGTTTTCGGTCGGCAGTGAGGAGCCGGCCGGATAGCGCCCGGAAAAGATGTCCGAGGCAATCGCCTTGGTCACGTCGGGCATAACGCGCGGGCGGCGAGTGGCTGTGTCGCCTTGCGGTTTCTTCAAAGTCCCGGTCACCTCAGCCCTCCTCCAAGGCGGCGAACCGCTGGTTTCGCACAACCGGTCCGGCCTTAACGGATGCGGATCAATTGCGCCAGCGATCGCTGGTCAGAGCATGTACATTAATTATCATACCAGATCAATTGACGAGTATGATAAAAGCGATTAGAGACTCCGGCATCCGGGCTGAGCGCCCGGTCTATCGCTGGGAGGTAATCATGCGACTTTTGAAGACCGCGCTCGTCGCGGGCGCGCTTGCCGTGCTGTCCGTCACGACCATCGCTGCATATGCTCAGGACACCAAGATCGGCTTCATCGTCAAACAGCCCGAGGAGCCGTGGTTCCAGGACGAATGGAAGTTTGCTGATCAGGCCGCCAAGGAAAAGGGCTTTACCCTGGTCAAGATCGGCGCCGAAGACGGTGAGAAGCTGATGTCGGCCATCGACAATCTCGGCGCCCAGGGCGCGCAGGGTTTCATCGTCTGCACGCCCGACGTGAAGCTCGGCCCCGGCATCGTCGCCAAGGCCGCCGCCAACAATCTCAAGCTGATGACTGTCGATGACCGCCTGGTCGGCGCCGACGGCAAGGCGCTGGAAGACGTGCCGCATATGGGCATCTCGGCAACCAAGATCGGCGAGGCGGTCGGCCAGGCGATCGTCGACGAGATGAAGGCGCGCGGCTGGAAGGCCGACGAGGTCGGCGCCATCCGCGTCTCCTATGACCAACTGCCGACCGCCGTCGACCGCGTCGAAGGCGCCATCTCGGTGCTCAAGGCAAACGGCTTCAAGGCCGAGAACATTTTTGACGCCCCTCAGGCCAAGACCGATACGGAAGCTGCCCTCAATGCGGCGACCGTCGTGCTCAACGCCCATGCCGAGATCAAGAAGTGGGTTTCTTTCGGCCTCAACGACGAAGCGGTGCTGGGTGCGGTGCGTGCCTCCGAAAGCGTCGGCATCCCCGCTGATAGCGTGATCGGCGTTGGCATTGGCGGCGCGGATTCGGCGATCAACGAGTTCAAGAAGCCGACGGCCACCGGCTTCGTCGGCACCGTGATCATCTCGCCGAAGCGTCATGGCTACGAAACGGCGCTCAACATGTATGACTGGGTTGCCAGCAACAAGGAGCCGGAGAAGCTGATCCTGACTTCCGGTGCACTCGCCAAGCGCGACGACTACCAGAAGGTCCGCCAGGGCCTCGGCATCGAATAATCCTCCCTGTACAAACAGGCGGCGGCTCATCCCGCCGCCTGTTTGCCATTCCACAAGAGGATCGCTGCCCGTGTCCTTTCTCGACTTCTCGCACATCACCAAGACCTATCCGGGCGTCAAAGCGCTGTCGGACGTCTCGTTCGGCGTCGACAAAGGCGCCGTGCATGGGCTGATGGGCGAGAACGGCGCCGGCAAATCCACCCTGATCAAGATACTGTCCGGCGACCAGCATGCCGATCAGGGCGAGATCCGCATCGACGGCAGGGTTCAGGCCTATACGTCGACCCGGGATGCCTTCGACAATGGCGTCATCGTCATTCATCAGGAACTGCAGCTGGTTCCTGAACTCACCGTTGCCGAAAATCTCAGCCTCGGTCGTTTCCCTGCCAACGCCGGCATCATCGCCGGCCGCCGGATGCTGGACGACGTCGGCGCCAAGCTGAAATCGGCCGGCATCGACATCGACATGCGCCGCAAGGTCAAGACGCTGTCCATCGGCGAACGCCAGATGGTCGAGATCGCCAAGGCGATCATGCTCGACGCACGCGTTATCGCGCTGGACGAACCGACCTCGTCGCTGTCCTCGCGCGAAAGCGAAATCCTGTTTGCCCTGATCGACCGCCTGCGCGGCGAGGGCAAGGTCATCATCTACGTCTCGCACAGGCTCGACGAAGTGTTCCGGCTCTGCGACAGCCTGACCGTGCTGCGCGACGGCAAGCTGGCGGCGCACCATGCGTCGCTGAAAGGCGTCACCCGCGACCAGGTCGTCGCCGAAATGGTCGGCCGCGAGATTTCGGATATCTGGGGTTTTCGCGCACGAAAAACGGGCGATGTCCGCCTGAAGGTCGACGCTCTCAGCGGCCCCAAACTGAAGACGCCGGCCAGTTTCGAGGCGAGGGCAGGCGAGATCGTCGGCTTCTTCGGCCTGATCGGCGCCGGGCGCTCGGAACTGATGCGTCTGGTCTATGGCGCCGATCCGCGCTCGGGCGGCACCATCACCGTCGATGGCAAGCTGGTCCCTGCCACCGATCCGCGTGGTACGATCCGGGCCGGCATCGTGCTGTGTTCGGAGGATCGCAAGCATGACGGCATCATCCAGGGCCGCTCGGTCGAGGAGAACATCAACATCTCGTCGCGGCGCCATCACACGCGCTTCGGCGTGTTGAACCGCGCCAGCGAGATCGCCACCGCCGAAACCTTCATCAAGAAGCTCAAGGTGCGCACGCCGTCGCGCAAGCAGGACATCATCAACCTCTCCGGCGGCAACCAGCAGAAGGTCATTCTTGGCCGCTGGCTGTCCGAACAAGGGGTGCGGGTTCTCATTGTCGACGAGCCGACGCGCGGCATCGACGTCGGTGCCAAATCGGAAATCTATGAACTGCTCTACCAGCTTGCGCAGGACGGCATGGCGATCGTTGTCGTCTCGTCCGAACTGCCGGAGGTGATGGGCATCTGCGATCGCATTCTGGTGATGTGCGGCGGCCGCGTCAGCGCCGAGCTCACCCGCGACCAGTTCGCCGAAAGGGCGATCCTGGCCGCCGCTCTCCCCGATCAGAAAACCCCCGACGCGATCGCATCTTGAGGACTTTTGGCATGACCGACCAGTTGAAAAAAATCCTGCTCGGCGAACAGGGCCTCGTCGTCATCTTTGTCGTCGCCTTCGCGCTGGTCTCGGCTCTGGTGCCGAATTTCCTCACCGACCGCAATATGCTCGGCCTGCTGCAGTCGGTGGTCACCGTCGGTATCGTCGCCTGCACCATGATGTTCTGCCTTGCCGCACGCGACTTCGACCTGTCGGTCGGCTCCATCGTCGCCTTTGCCGGCATGGTCGCTGTGATGGCGTCGAATTACACCGGCTCGATCCTGCTTGGCCTCTTGGCGGCAATTGCCAGCGGCGCCTTCGTCGGCTTCATCAATGGCGTCGTCATCGCCAAATTCCGCATCAACGCGCTGATCACGACGCTGGCCACCATGCAGATCGTGCGCGGGTTTGCGCTGATTGCGTCCGACGGCCGCGCCGTCGGCATCAACAGCCCGGATTTCTACCAGCTCGCGCTGTCCAAACTGCTCGGCATTCCGACGCCGGTCTGGGTGCTCGCCATCCTGTTTTTCATCTTCGGCTTCGTCCTCAACCGCACCGTCTTCGGCAAGAACACATTGGCCATCGGCGGCAATCCGGAGGCTTCGCGCCTTGCCGGCGTCAATGTCGACCGGACGCGCATCTGGATTTTTGCGCTGCAAGGCGTCGTCTGCGGCATCGCCGGCATCCTGCTGGCGTCGCGCATCACCTCGGGCCAGCCCAACGCGGCGGTCGGACTGGAACTCTCGGTCATCTCGGCCTGCGTGCTCGGCGGCGTCTCGCTTGCCGGCGGCCGCGCCACCATGTCGGGCGTCATCGTCGGCGTGCTGATCATGGGCATCGCCGAGAACGCCATGAACCTGCTCAACATCCCGGCCTTTTACCAGTACATCGTGCGCGGCGTTATTTTGCTGCTGGCCGTGCTGCTCGACAATCTGCGCTCGTCGGCTTTGGGCCGGCGTTGACTCGGGGCAGGGCATGTCGGCTGGAATACTACTGGAAAGCAATCGGCTGTGCGTCGAGATCAGCCCCTCTGGCAGCGCAATCGTCAACGGCCATACGGCCGACGGGGTGCCATTCCTGCGTCCCTACCAAGGCGAGGCCGAGTTCGACGTTGTGCACTGCGCTTGCTTTCCGATGGTGCCGATCGGCAATCGCGTCGAGGGCAATGCGTTTTCCTGCGGCGGTCAAAACTTCACGCTGGCGCCCAACACGACTGATCCTTTCTATATTCACGGTGACGGCTGGCAGGCGAACTGGAAGGTCGAGGAGCATCGCGTCGACCGCCTCCATTTGGCCTTCGATCATCCGCGCGGCGTCGACTCGCCCTATGTCTACCATGCGCGACAGTCGTTCCGGCTCGCCGGCGCGCGGCTGGAACTCCGGCTTGCCGTCGAAAATACCGGCGTCATTCCACTGCCATTCGGCCTCGGTTTCCATCCATTCTTTCCGCGCACGCCGCGGACGACCTTGTTTGCGCCGGCCGAAACCTGGTGGACAGAGCGCGACGGGCACCTTCCAGCGTCCAGGAGCGCCATTGCCGCCGATGTCGATTTCTCAACGCCGCGCCATTTGCCCGACCGTTGGCTGAACAATGGCTTCGAAGGGTGGAGCGGCATCGCGCGCATCATCTGGCCGGAGCACTGTCTGGGGATCGACATCGAGGCGGACGCGGAGCTCGACCGCTACATGCTCTTTGCGCCGGACACGGACCGAAGCTTCTTCTGCCTGGAGCCGATGAGCCATACCCCAAATGCGTTGAAGCATTTCGATGCCGACCCAATGGGGATCAAGGTACTTTCCCCCGGCGAGGTTCTCAGAGCAAGATTCGCAATGACCGTCTTCGACTGGAGCGACAACCATGGCTGAGCGCCTTTCCGGCAAACGCATCTTCCTGACCGGCGCCGCGCAAGGCATCGGGCTGGCGATCGCCGAGGCCTGCCTTGCCGAAGGCGCAAGACTGTTCCTGGTCGACCGCGACGGCGCACTGCTGGACAAGACCGTCGCGGGCCTCGCCGTGCCGCGCGGCCATGTCGGGCATGCGGCAGCCGACATCAGCGACGGTGCCGCAATTGCCGCTGCCGTCAGCCAAGCGGCCGCCGAGATCGGCCCCATAAACGCGCTGATCAACAATGCCGGGATCAATGTGTTCTCGACGCCGCTCGAGGCGACCGAGGAGGAATGGAACCGCAACTTCGACGTCAACGTCAAGGGCGCTTGGAATTGCAGCAAGGCGGTGTTGCCGGGCATGATCGCGAGCGGCGGCGGCGCCATCCTCAACATCGCCTCGACGCACAGCTTCACCATCATCCCACACACCTTTCCCTATCCGGTCGCCAAGCACGCGCTGCTCGGCCTGACCAAATCGCTGGCGCTCGAATATGCGGCGCAAGGGGTGCGCGTGAACGCGCTGGCGCCCGGCTATGTCGAAACCCAGAAGGCGATTGACTACTGGAACAGCTTTGCCGATCCGGCCACAGCACGCGCCAACACCATGGCGCTACATCCTGGCGGCCGCATCGCCACGGCGCGCGAGATTGCGCTGGCTGCGGTGTTCATGATTTCCGACGAGTGCCCGTTCATGAATGCGGCCACGCTCGTCGTAGATGGTGGGCTGAGCCAGCTCCAGCATCCAGCCTGAATTCCGGGAAAACCATGACCAAGAGACGATCGCAGCACTGGTTCGGCGGGCAGGGCAAGGACGCCTTCATTCACCGCAGCTGGATGAAGAACAACGGCCTGCCCGACGATGCCTTCGACGGCCGCCCGGTGATCGGCATCTGCAACACCTTCTCCGAATTCACGCCTTGCCACGTGCATTTCCGTGGCCTGATCGAGCACATCAAGGCGGGCGTGCTGGAAGCCGGCGGCCTGCCGCTGGAATTCCCGGTCTTCTCCTGCGGCGAATCCAATCTGCGCCCGACGGCGATGCTGTTCCGCAATCTCGCCTCGATGGATGTCGAGGAAGCGATCCGCGGCAATCCGATGGACGGTGTCGTGCTGATGGCAGGCTGCGACAAGACCACCCCGTCGCTGGTCATGGGCGCGGCCTCCTGCGACCTGCCGTCGATCGTCATTTCCGGCGGGCCGATGCTCAATGGCCGTTTCCAGGGCCGCGAGATAGGTTCCGGCACCGATGTCTGGAAATTCTCCGAGGATGTCCGCGCCGGCGTGATGAGCGAGCAGGATTTCGCTAATGCCGAGAGTGCCATGTCACGCTCGCCGGGTCATTGCATGACCATGGGCACGGCCTCGACCATGGCCTCGATGGTCGAAGCGCTCGGCCTGGCGCTGCCGGGCAACGCTGCCTATCCGGCGGTCGACGCGCGCCGCAGCCGCATCGCCCGCATGACGGGGCGGCGCATCGTCGAGATGGTCAATGAGAATCTCCGCCCGTCCGCCATCCTCAAGAAAGAAGCTTTCGCCAACGCCATCCGTGTCAATGGTGCCATCGGCGGCTCGACCAATGCGGTCGTGCATCTGCTGGCGATTGCCGGCCGCGTCGGCACCGAACTGACACTGGACGATTGGGATCGATATGGCCGCGATGTACCGACCATCCTCGACCTGATGCCGTCAGGCCGCTTCCTGATGGAGGACTTCTGCTACGCAGGCGGCATTCCGGCGGTCATGAAGGAGATCGGCGATCTGCTCGATCTCGACGTGCTGACCGTCACCGGCAAGACCGTGCGCGACAACATCCGTGACGCTAAAAACTACAATCCCGAGGTGATCCGCCCGCGCGACAAGGCGCTTACTCCCAATGGCGGTATCGCGGTGCTGCGTGGCAATCTGGCGCCCGACGGCGCCATCATCAAGCCGTCAGCCGCGTCACCGGCCCTGATGAAGCATCGCGGCCGCGCCGTCGTCTTCGAGGACATCGACGACTACAAGGCGCGCGTCGACGATCCCGCGCTCGACGTCGACGAAGCGTCGATCATGGTGCTGAAGAATTGCGGCCCCAAGGGCTATCCGGGGATGGCCGAGGTCGGCAACATGGCGCTGCCCCGGAAGCTGCTGAAGCAGGGTGTCCGCGACATGATCCGCATCTCCGATGCCCGCATGTCCGGCACCGCCTTCGGCACCGTCGTGCTGCATGCCGCACCCGAAGCCGCCATCGGCGGCCCGCTGGCGCTGGTCAGGAGCGGCGACTTCATCGAGCTCGACGTCGAAGCAAGGAAGCTGCATCTCGACGTGTCGGCACAGGAGCTGGCGCGGCGTCGTGAATCCTGGCTACCGCCCGTCCCGGCGATGCGCGGCGGCTATCAGGGCCTCTATGTCGACCGTGTCCTGCAGGCGGACCGCGGCGCCGATCTCGACTTTCTCGTCGGATGCCGTGGCCACGCCATTCCACGCGAAAGCCATTGAGGCCGACCAGCATGCCCAATTTCCGGCCTGACGATTTCCACGCCATTCACGCCATTCTCTACGCGCTCTTTGACGCGAACGAACAACTGGACCGCGCGGCGATGCGTCGGCAGGTCGAGATCTGCCTGGCGACGGGCGTGCACGGCATGGCGGCGCTCGGCCTGGCGACGGAAGTCGCCAAGCTGACCGAGGCCGAGCGCCGGACGATCATGGACTGGACGGCGGAAGATACGGCTGGAAAAGTGCCGCTTGCCTTCACCATCTTCGGCGCTTCGGTGGCTGAGCAGGTGGCACAGCTTCGCCATGCTGAAAGCGTGGGAGCGGATTGGGTGATCCTGCAGCCGCCGCCGGTCGGATCCTATGGTGCGCTGGAATACACCAGGTTCTTCGGCCGCGTCGCCGAGGCAACCGACCTGCCGGTGGCGATCCAGAACGCGCCGGCGTTTTTCGGGCGCGGCCTGTCATCGGACGAGATCCGCGAACTTGTCACGCTTCATCCCAACATAAGGCTGATCAAGGGCGAAGGCCCTGTCACCGACATTGCCGGATTGATCGAACGCACCGAAGGCCGGATACCCGTTTTCAACGGACGCGGCGGCCTTGAACTGATCGACAATTTCCGCATCGGTTGCCGCGGCATGATCCTGGCGCCTGATGGCATCGACCTCGCCGTGCGCGCCTACAATGCGTTTCGGATCGGTGACGAAGCGACGGCCGAGGCCGAGTACGCAAGAATGCTGCCGGCAGCGGTCTTCGTCATGCAGGGCATCGAGAACCTGATCTGCTACGGCAAGCGGCTGTTCGGCGCCCGCGCAGGCATCCCGATACACGACCGGGCTCCGGCGATGCGGCCCAACGAGACCGGCGTGGCGATGGTGGCGCGCTTTGCGGCTGGCCTCGGTCGGTTGCCTGGCTGAACGGCAACTGCCCTTCAATAGGTCGTCCGCCCACCCGACAGGTCGAACGTGGAGGCGGTCGTGAAACTGTTCTCCTTGGAGACGAGCCAGGCGACCATCGCCGCGGCTTCGTCGACCTCCAGCAGGCGGCCGCGCGGAATGCGCGAGCGCATATATTCGATGTGCTCCGGCGTCAGCTGTTCGAGGATGCGCGTCTGTGCCGTGGCCGGCGAGATGCAGTTCACGGCGATGTCGTACTGCGCCAGTTCCTTGCCGAGCGACTTGGTCAAGCCGATGACCGCCGCCTTCGAGGCTGAATAGGCGGAGGCGTTGGGGTTGCCCTCCTTGCCGGCGACCGAAGCGATGTTGACGATCCGTCCGTAATTGCGCTCCTTCATTCCGGGAACCACGGCGCGATTGACGTAGAACGTACCGTTTACGTTGACGTCGATGACCTTCTTCCACGTCTCGATGTCGTAGACGTCGAGCGGGGCGGCAGGGCCGGCAATTCCGGCGGAATTGACCAGAATGGAAATCTTGCCGGCCAGATCTTCGGTCCTGGCGCGCGCCGCGTCCACCGACGTCCAATCGGCGACGTCCACGATCTCTGTCGTGGCAGCGTTGCCGAGTTCCTTCTTGGCGGTTTCGAGGCGGGCCTCATCGAGATCCCACAAGCTGACCGTCGCGCCGGAAGCGACGAAACGCCTGGCCATCGCGAAGCCGAGGCCTTGGGCGCCACCGGTGACCACAGCGTGCTGGCCGTCAAGATCGATCCTGTTCATGTCGAGCGGTTCTTTCCGTTTGAGCTACTTCCGGGATAAAGGCCGGCCTGTGCAGGCCGGCGATCGCTACATGGTCGCGCCAAGGCTCCATGGCACGAACTCGTTGTCGCCATAGCCGAGCGCTTCCGACCTGGTGCGCCCGCCGGAAGCGACGCGCAGGATCTCGGCAAAGATCTCCTCGCCCTTCTCGGCCAGCGAGACGCCGTCCAGTATGTCTCCGCAATTGATATCCATGTCCTCGCGCATCTGCTCGAAGATGAAGCTGTTGGAGGCAAGCTTGATCGAGGGCGTCGGCTTGCAGCCGAAGGCCGAACCGCGGCCGGTGGTGAAGCACAATATGTTGGCGCCGCCGGCGACCTGCCCGGTGGCCGAGACCGGGTCGTAGCCGGGCGTATCCATGAAGACGAGGCCGCGCTCGTTGATCGGCTCGGCATATTCCAGCACCGCCCGCAGATTGGTGGTGCCGCCCTTGGCGGAAGCGCCGAGCGATTTCTCCAGGATGGTCGTCAACCCACCCAGCTTGTTGCCGGGCGAAGGGTTGTTGTTCATCTCCATGTCGTGCCTGGCGGTATAATCCTCCCACCAGCGGATGCGTTCGATCAGCTTTTCGCCCACCGCGCGGCTCTCGGCGCGCAAGGCGAGGAGATGTTCGGCGCCATAGATCTCGGGCGTCTCCGAGAGCACCGCCGTACCGCCTTGCCCGACAAGCAGGTCCACCGCAGCACCTAGTGCCGGATTGGCGCTGATGCCGGAGTAACCGTCCGATCCGCCGCATTGCAGCGCAAGCACCAGTTCGGAGGCTGGTTGCGGCGTCCTTTCGGCGGCGTTCACCGTAGGCAGCATGTCGACGATCGCCTTCACGCCAGCCTCGACCGTCTTTCGCGTACCGCCGGTTTCCTGGATGGTCATCGTGCGGAAAATCGTGCTCTCCTTGATGTTGTACGACTGCATCCAGCGTGGGATCTGGAACGCTTCGCAGCCGAGTCCGACCATCAGCACGCCGCCGATATTGGGGTTCGTGGCAAAGCCCCATTGCGTCCTTTTCAACAGGTCGTAAGCGGGACCCTTGGTGTCGATGCCGCAGCCAGTGCCGTGGACGAGTGCGATGATACCGTCGACATTGGGATAGTCGCGCAGGATGCCAGACCGGTTGACCTCGTCGGTGATGAACCGGGCGACGCTGGCAGAGCAGTTCACCGAGGTCAGGACGGCAATGAAGTTGCGCGTGCCCACCTTGCCGCTCGGCCGGCGGTAACCCATGAAAGTAGCGCGCTCGGCCTCGGCAACGATCTCGGTTTGCCTGGTATTCGTGCCGAAGACGTAGTCGCGTTCGAAATTTCGCAGATACACATTGTGCTCGTGAACCCAGTCGCCGGCGACGATTGGTTCCCGCGCAAAACCGATGGTCTGGCCGTATTTCACGATCGGCTGGTCCGAGCCGATGTCGCGCAAGGCCATTTTGTGCCCGCGCGGTATGCGTGCCCTGGCAGCCACGTCACCGGCTTTTTCGCCGATCTTCAACGGATCGACCGCCAGAAGAATGTTGTCGGCCCCCGAAAGCTTGATGAACCGCGCCATGACCCCATACTCTGAAAAAGTTCTCCGCGACAGGAGGTCGAGAGACAAGAAATGATTTGGAATACTAATATAATAGAATGTCAGAGGTCAAGGAGGTCAAGGCCGGAGACTGGATGAGGTCGTCATGAAAGACGGACCGGTCGCCACGTCGTTGGGGCATATCCGGGAAGCGACTGCCCGATAACGTTCCGGTCAATCGAGATGGAAGACCTCTCCCATGGCCGCCCACCATTCGCCGTCGGCGCGCGTCGGCAGCGGCGTCTGCATGGGGTCGCACAGTTCCCACCATTTGCGCATGGCCGGCGACTCGCTCATCCGCGCTGCATCCCTGGCGAAGTCGCTGCCGTGATACTCCCAG
>NZ_RZPI01001039.1:0-1184 GCF_003998715.1 Mesorhizobium sp. M7A.F.Ca.CA.002.15.2.1 | reverse complement strand
CGCCCGCACCGCGTCGGCGCCGACCTTGCCTGAGAAGCCTTCCGTGGCGGTCCTGCCGTTCTCGAACTTGAGCGGAGATCCGCAACAGGAGTACTTCGCCGATGGAATGGTCGATGACATCATCACCGGCCTGGCACGCATAAAATGGCTTTTCGTTATCGCGCGAAACTCGACCTTCGCTTACAAAGGCCGCGCCGTGGACGTGAAGCAGGTCGGCAGCGAGCTTGGCGTACGATATGTCCTCGAAGGCAGCGTGCGCAAAGCTGGCGGTAGTGTGCGCGTAACCGCTCAGATGATCGATGCATCGACCGGCGCGCACGTGTGGGCCGAGCGCTACGACCGCAGTTCGGAGGACATTTTCGCGCTTCAGGACGAAATCGCGCTATCAGCGGTGGGCGCGATTGCTCCAAGCTTGCGAAAAGCGGAAATTGAACGTGTCAGGCGGAAGCGCCCAGAGAGTCTCGACGCATACGATCTCGTGCATGATCGCGCCGCTGCATTCACGGCATTAGACGCAGCCCTCGCCATTAGCCCGTCATCGGCGCTGACTTACATTCTTGGCAGCGTCGTTCTCGGATGGGCCGGCGAAGCAGAGCGCGCGATAGAATGGAGCGAGAAGGGTATCCGGCTAAGCCCGTTCGATTCGTGGGCTTGGGCCGCGTTTGACGCCCAAGCAATGAGCCATTTGCTGCGCGGGCGTTACGAAGAAGCTTGTCGCGCAGCCTACAAGTCCGTTCAAGCCAATCCGGCACACAGCATCACCTACGTGCAACTGACCGCTGCGCTCGCCAAACTCGGCCGGCTGGACGAAGCGAGGGCCGCCGCCGCGCGCGTGCGCGAGCTTCAGCCGGGCTTCCGCTACAGCCGCCAATTTGCTGGCGTGCGCTGTGCGCCAGCGCTCGCGGAGACTCTGGGAAGCGCGCTGCGGGACGCCGGATTGCCAGAGTGACGGCTGGGCGTCGAGGCGGACAGCGCTAGCGAGCCCATCTGGGGAGGAAGGTCGTGGTGAGGCGTTTCAATCAGCCACTCGATACAAAGTACCAAGACCTCCGAGCCAACGGCAAAGCCGCAAACTCTGATACTCTAGCCCGCCGACGGGGCATCCGCCTTGCCGTCGAGATGCGCCTTAAGCGCCATCTGGGCCAGGCTTGCCTGGCGATCGCGATGGGTGATCATGGCGAAGT
>NZ_RZPI01001038.1:0-1186 GCF_003998715.1 Mesorhizobium sp. M7A.F.Ca.CA.002.15.2.1 | reverse complement strand
ATCTTTGTACAGGCCCTCAGGTCGGCAAGGAGATCGGCGGCAAAATAGTAACACCTGACAAATTCACAATTCAGGCATCCTATGGCTACGGGTCGCGTATCTATACCGAGAACTTCTTTGTGGATCTTCGAGCTTATTTCTATACGTCCGGAGCGAAGAGAATTCCTGAGCAACTCGAAAAGATAGCAAAATCTCTGGATGAACTGGCAAAATCAAACAGAAAGTAGTCACCTCACCGTGGAACATGTCGAGGTTGATATGGGATCATCTCCCTGTGGGACACCGGAGCCGGGAATACGGCCAGAATAGTTGTTTGCGGCCAGGATCGCTGCCCGGACCAATTTACCCCGCCTGCAACACCTCCAGCGTCTGCCCGTCAAACGAAGGCTCGTCCTGGCCTATCCGCACGAACAGCACTTTCCGCCCCCCACCCTCGGGCACCTCGAAATACTGGATGCCGTCAGGCATTTCGCCCCAGGCGCCGCAGGGCGGCTCCGGGATCTCATCGGGGCTGGCTACCGCTTTCAGCTCTTTCGCATAGGCAGCGTCCGGGCTGAATGTGTAGCGTTTGACGCCGGCGGGGACTCTGCCCCCGGCGTAAGGCGTCGAATTCAATACCTTGTTTGCATCTGGCCATGCCTTCGGCCTGCCCGGTTCAAAGCCTCTCAGCATGCCATCTCAGATGGTCGTCCATGAAGCTGGAGATGAAAAGATACGAGTGGTCGTATCCATCCTGCATCCGCAATTTTAAAGGAATACCTGCTTTGGTGCAGGCCGCCTCAAGCAGCCAAGGCCTCAGCCCGTCGTCAAGAAATCCATCCGACGTTCCCTGATCCACCAAAAATTCGGGGAAGCGGTATCCGTCGTCGATGAGCGACGTCGCGTCGCAGCTTCGCCACGAGGCCTCATCCTTGCCGAGATACTTCTCAAAAGCCGGTCTCGACCAGCCGGCGGTGCTTGGCTGGGCGATCGGGGCGAACGCCGAGCAGCTCTTGAACCGCTGCGGATTCTTCAAGGCAATCGTCAGCGCGCCATGCCCGCCCATCGAATGGCCAAAGATTGCCTGGCGTGCCATATCGGCTGGAAATTCAGCCGCGATGAGGGCCGGCAACTCCTCGGCGACATAGGAATACATACGATAGTTCTTCGCACAAGGCTCTGGCGTCGCATCGAGATAGAAGTCGGC
>NZ_RZPI01001037.1:0-1187 GCF_003998715.1 Mesorhizobium sp. M7A.F.Ca.CA.002.15.2.1 | reverse complement strand
GTGCAGAGCAAGCAGGAATTCATCGCTTCGATCGACGAATGGAAAGGTGCCGTTGCCGGTGCTGCGATCCGGCACCGGATCGAGAAAAGCGAAGGCGGCGTCACCACGGTGGTCGCCTGCTACGATTTCCCCAACAACGACATGCTGATGCAGGAAACTTTCGCGGTCACCGACAACCGCATCACCGCCAGTTCACAAGCGGCGATCGCCGAAAACTGCGACGGCTTTTGAGGGCGATATCGGCCAAATCCGCATATTGCGGGTCCGCCGGCCGCGCCCTACATCGGGTACGACCCACCTGCCTGCTTCACCAACGAAAGACTGTCCATGCCTTCCACGAAAGCCGTCGACCTCGCCGCCCATCCGCTGACCGCGTGGCAGGGGCCGCTCGGCCTGCCCGATTTCACGCGCATTGGCGACGGCGACTTCTCCCCGGTCTTCGACGCGGCGCTGAAGGCGCACGAGGCCGAGATCGAGGCGATCGCCGGCAACAAGGATGCGCCGACCGTCGAGAACACGCTTGCCGCGCTGGAACTCGGCGGCGAAGCGCTCGATCGTGTCTCGTCGATCTTCTGGTGCCGCGCCGGCGCCTACACCAACGAGACGATCCAGGCGCTGGAGCGCGACATCTCGCCGAAAATGTCCAGGCATTTCTCGGCGATTTCAATGAATGAGCGGCTGTTTGCCCGCATCGACGATCTCTACCAGCGCCGCGAGAGCCTGAAGCTCGACGCCGAGACCCTGCGGGTACTGGAAAAGACCTGGAAGGGCTTCGTCCGTTCCGGCGCCAAGCTCGACGCCGACGGCAAGAAGCGGCTGGCAAGCATCAGCGAGGAATTGTCCTCGCTCGGCACGGCTTTCGGCCAGAATGTTCTGGCCGACGAGCGCGACTGGGCGCTGTTCCTCGATGAAGCCGACCTTGCCGGCCTGCCGGACTTCGTGAAAAGTTCCATGGCCGAAGCGGCCGAGATACGCGGCCAGAAGGGCCGCTATGCCGTCACTCTGTCGCGCTCGATCTATGAGCCGTTCTCGACCTTCTCCGAACGCCGCGATCTGCGCGAGATCGCCTTCCGCGCCTTCACCATGCGCGGGCAGAATGGCGGCGCCACCGACAACACGAATGTGGTGCGCGACATGCTGCGCCTGCGGGCCGAAAAGGCAAAGCTGCTCGGCTACGCCTCTTTCGC
>NZ_RZPI01001036.1:0-1190 GCF_003998715.1 Mesorhizobium sp. M7A.F.Ca.CA.002.15.2.1 | reverse complement strand
GTCGCGCCACCAGGACAGGATTTTTTCGCCGCCTTCGATCGGCGGCGCGCTGTCGGGGCGAAAGCCCGTCCAGTCGGCCACCCAGTCCGGCGCATCGCGCAGGAACGATGCTGTGCCGAAGGCGTCGGGCAGCACGATCAGCAGATTGCCGCCATAGTAGCGCTGCCAGTCCTGCAGCACCTTGTAAGGCGACTGTCTCAGCTCTTTTTCCGAGTCGGCAAGCGCGGCAAACACCATCGGCAGCTCATGTGCGTTGGTGCCGAGCGCTTCGAGGTCGTTGTCCATGGCCAAAAGCACGTTGGAGGTGCCGGTGAACGCCTCGCCGATGCCTTCCTTCAACGCCTCGACACACCAGCGCTGCCATAGGAAGGAATGGCGCCGGCGCGTGCCGAAATCCGAGATGCGGATGCCGGGCAGCGCCTTCAGCCGCTCGGTCTTGGCCCACATCTTGGATTTGGCGCGGGCATAGAGCACGTCGAGCGCGAAAGGCCCGAACGCCCGCATCGCCGCGCGAGATCGGAGTTCATTGATGATGGCGAGCGCCGGGATTTCCCACAGCGTGGTGTACATCCACGGCCCGCTGAAGGTCAGTTCATACTGCCCGTCGCACTTCGACAGCTCGTATTCGGGCAGCCGGAAGCCTTCCAGCCAGGCGAGGAATTCCGGTTCGAAGATCTGCTTGCGGCCGTAGAAATTGTTACCGCCGAGCCAGATCATCTCCTTCTTGGAGAAGCGCAAGGTGCGGGCATGGTCGAGTTGTTCGCGCAATTCGCCCTCGTCGATCTCGTCGGCAAGGCGCACCGAGGTCGTGCGGTTGATCAGCGAGAAGGTTGCGTCGACCTTGGGATACATGCCCCAGATCATCTGCAGCATCAAAAGCTTGTAGAAATCCGTGTCGAGCAAGCTGCGCACGATCGGGTCGAGCTTCCAGGTGTGGTTGTAGACGCGCCGCGCAATATCGGTCTTAGCCATGTTTCAACACCGCCTTCGCTGCCTGCCATCCACAATTGCGACAGGCCTCATAGCATCGAATCGGCCGCAACGCTGCCCGCTTTCAGGCTGGCCCGACAAAAAGAGCTGCCTGCATGCGGCGGCGCGCAGCCCGGCATCAGCTTGCGGATTTGCCGCCCATCACCCTGAGCGCCGGACGCTTGCGGCGGCTGACGATGCGGCCGGCCACAGGGGCGTCG
>NZ_RZPI01001035.1:0-1190 GCF_003998715.1 Mesorhizobium sp. M7A.F.Ca.CA.002.15.2.1 | reverse complement strand
ATTATGACATCCACTGGCTGGAAAAATACCTGGCCAAGGAAGAGTAGCGCGGAGACGCGATGACCCGCCCCTACGCGCCCGGCTATCGCATCCCCACCGACCTGCTGCTCAAGGCCTACGCCTCGGGCGTCTTCCCAATGGCAGAAAGTGCCGGCGACCCGGAGGTGTTCTGGGTGCGGCCGGAGACACGAGGCATCATCCCGCTTGACGGCTTTCACACGCCGAAAAGTCTCTGGAAAACGATCAAGAAACATCCCTTCGACATCCGTTTCGATTTCGATTTCGAGGCGACCATCGACGGCTGCGCCGAAAAGCGCGCGGAGCGGCGCTCGACCTGGATCAATGCGCCGATCCGCGAAGCCTATATCGAGTTGCATCGGATAGGCCATTGTCATTCGGTCGAAGCGTGGCGTGAGGACCGGCTGGTCGGCGGCCTCTATGGCGTGTCGCTCGGCCGGGTGTTTTTTGGCGAGAGCATGTTCGCCAGAGAGACGGACGCTTCCAAGACCTGCCTCTTCTACCTCGTCGAGCGCTTGAAGGCGCGGGGCTTTGCTCTGCTTGATACGCAGTTCACCACCGAGCACCTCAAGCGGTTCGGCGCGGTCGACGTGCCGCGCGGCAAGTATGAGAAGATGCTCGCCGATGCGTTGAAGGGCGAGGCAATATTCTATCCCTGAGGATTGAGCCTACTTCCCGGTAGCGGCTTCCAATGGCGTCTGCGAATGGAACATCATCTTCCAGCCGTTGGCGCGATGGACGTAGCCGGTGCTGACCAGCGCGGCATAAGCCTCGCCATTCTCCCGTGTCGCACGCGCCTCGTAAGTCAGCATGATGATGTCGCTGCCCGGCTCGATAATGCCCTTGAGATCCATCTGCAGGTTGCGCCAGCGGTTGGGCTTGGCCGCGGTCTTGGCCAGATCCGCATTGTCCATCGCCTGTGCCATCTGCGGAAATGCCACCAGGCATTCGGTGTCGGCGTTGGCCGCGTAGTAGGCGGAGTCGCCCGTCCAGAATCCCTTTTCGAGTTCCAGCAATTCGGCCTTGCTAGCCGTGATCCGTTTGCTGTCTGACATCGGAAGATCCTCCTTACGCATGAATGTGCGCTCGTCCGTGGCCCAACGCATTGTGGCCAGGACGGTTCCGGGGGATCAGTTGGTGTCGGTAGTATCGGGTTCCGAAGCGTCCGGCTC
>NZ_RZPI01001034.1:0-1192 GCF_003998715.1 Mesorhizobium sp. M7A.F.Ca.CA.002.15.2.1 | reverse complement strand
AACCGCCGGCAAATTGGCGCCGACATAGACGGCGAGCCGTGCCTTCAGCGCCGCATCCTGCGAAAGCCGTGCGGTGTCGGGCGTGTTCTCCAGCGGTTTTTCGCTGATATCGGCGCCATCGATGCCGAATATCCGCATGAGATAGGCGGCCTGGCCACCGAACTCGGTTTCCTGGCCGGAGGGGAAGCGCACCACCTGTACGTTGAGCTCCAGCTGCTTGAAGGTGAGCCCAGCTCTCTCCAGCGGCCCGCCGGTCAGCCAGCCGGCATCGACGCTCTCGTCAAGCTGGGGTGTCCAGCGTCCGGCAACACCGACGCAGCCGCCATCGGCGTCGGGGGTGGCGCTGTAGACCGCATTGAAATTGAATGGCAGGCGCGACGCCAGCAGCTTGCCGTTTTTGCGAAAGCTGTAGGCCAGGCGGTAGATGAAGCGCACCTCGCCGCAGCTCCTGTCGCCTTGCAGCACCGCGAAGTCGCGACGATCGAGCCGGTTGACGACGCCGACCAGCCGGAAGCGCGCGGCGTCGGTCTTCAGCCAGCGCATGTCCATGATGCGGCCGACATTGCCGTCGGTGACTTCGTAGAGCGTCCGGCCGCCGGCTTTCATATCGGCACGCAGTGCCGCAACATCGGAGGCAACCGTTTCGACGATGGCGTGAAAGGCCGGCGCCTCGTCGTAAAGCGTCTTCAGACCGCCCTCGCCGTCGACCCCGAAAACATCGGCGAAACCGAAACCCCTGGCATCGAGTGCGGCGAGCACCGCCGGATCGTCGACGATCGTCACAGGACCTTCGGCGCGCGCCGTCGGCGCCATGAAGGCAGCGATGAGGGTGGCAAGCAACAGAACGAGCGCGCGGCTCATTGGGCAGCCGTGCGCGCGTCGAAGAGTTCGCGCAACACCGGCACCAGTGCCAACGGCAGGTCCTCGGCGATCAGACCGGGTCCGAACCGGCTGCCGGCCTCAGCATGCAACCACACCGCCGCGCAGGTGCCCTCGAAGGGCCGCATGCCTTGCGCCAGCAAACCGGCAATGATGCCCGACAGCACGTCGCCTGACCCGGCTGTGGCCAGCCACGGTGCACCGCTGGAGTTGATCGCCGCTTTGCCATCGGGTGCTGCTATGACCGTGTCGGCGCCCTTGTAGACGATGACGGCGTTGGCCCGCGTGGCGGCCGTTCGCGCCTTGTCCAATT
>NZ_RZPI01001033.1:0-1194 GCF_003998715.1 Mesorhizobium sp. M7A.F.Ca.CA.002.15.2.1 | reverse complement strand
GCCGCCGATGCGCAGGCAGGTTTCGGTGCCGGGGATGTAGAAGTAACCAGCGCCGTAGACGTCGCAGATCTTGACGTATTCAGCGGGTTCCGGCTCGGCAACAACGACGGCGTCGGCGGCGTGCGCACCGGAAACTGCGATCAGAGCCGCAGCTGAGCCGAAAAGAAGGCTCTTGATGTTCATTTTCCTCTCCATTCAAAAGATCAAAAAAAGCCAGGGTATCTTTCGAGGCTGGCAACCCGCTCCCCGGAAAACGCCGCACCCATGGATCCAAGCTCCTCCTGCCGTCCGCAGCCGAAGGCGCCACTTCCGTCAATCGACGGAAATTGCTTGCAAAATGGCTCGGACGACAAACTTGGCGGTGGATGTATGCGGTGATTTCGCGATGACGTTAGGACAGGCGCAACTCGTCACGAATGGCGCTGCTACGCAAAACCATATCTGTGGCTAATGCCCTGTCCGCGGCAGCCATGTATCTGCCTGTGGCGCGCTCCCCGGACGGTCAACCGGGTCTGGGCTCGTAGATCGGGAATGCCTCGCAAAGCTCCTCGACCGACCGCCGAGCCGCCTTCTCCTGTTCGGCGCCCCATTGCGTTCCGACCGCATCCAGCACGTCGGCTATGAGATTGCCGACACGGGCAAACTCGCCCTCGCCGAAACCGCGCGTGGTGGCGGCCGGTGTGCCCAGCCGTATACCGGAGGTGACGGCAGGCGGCGCCGGATCGAAAGGAATGCCGTTCTTGTTGCAGGTCAGCCCTGCCCTGCCCAACGCCTCCTCCGCGTCCTTGCCGGACAGGCCCTTGCCGCGCAGGTCGACCAGCAGCAGATGCGTATCGGTTCCGCCGGAGACAATGTCGAATCCGCGCTCGCCAAGCGTCGCGGCCAGCTTTCTGGCATTCGCCACCATCTGCCGGGCATAGGTCTTGAACCCGTCCTCCAAGGCTTCACCCAGGGCAACGGCCTTGGCAGCAATGACATGCATCAGCGGGCCTCCCTGCAGGCCAGGGAACACCGCCGAATTCAGCTTCTTGGCGATGTCCTGGTTGTTGGTCAGGATCATACCGCCGCGCGGGCCGCGCAGCGTCTTGTGCGTCGTGGTGGTGACGATATCGGCGACCTCGACCGGGTTGGGATGCACGCCGCCGGCGACCAGGCCGGCGAAATGCGCCATGTCGACCATCATCAGCGCGCCGA
>NZ_RZPI01001032.1:0-1195 GCF_003998715.1 Mesorhizobium sp. M7A.F.Ca.CA.002.15.2.1 | reverse complement strand
CTGGAAAATGGTCGATATCCTGCGCGACATCGAGGAGGAATGGCGCACCGAACTTGGGCCGGAGCGCTTTGCCCAGCTGAAAGCTCTGCTGTTTGTCGTCTGGGAAAGTCCGCTGGTGCGCTGAGCCAGAGACGGCGCCCGTCCGCCCTGCTCCATCGGCCTTTCCGATGGCACTATCGGTTTCTTCCGTTTCCTTCTGTCGCGCCGAACTGCCAATTCCTGCCCTTGTCCATCCAAGCAAAGGCAGAGCGAAATGAGCATTTCGAAACAGAAAATCCTGATCGTCGGCGGCGGCTCCGGCATGGGCCTGGCGCTGGCCAGGCGCTGCATCGAGGCCGGAGCCAAGGTGATCATCGCCGGGCGCGGCCAAGACCGGCTGCGGCAGGCGCGCGAGGCGCTCGGCAATCCCGCCGGGCTGGAGACGGCCGTCGTCGACATCGCGCGCGAAGACCAGGTCTCGGCGCTGTTCGCAGCGATTGGCGGACTCGACCACATCGTCTGCACCGCAGCCGACATCGAAGGCGCCTACCGGCTGCTGCCGGAGCTTGACCTGATGGCGGCGCAAAAGGTGGTGGAGAGCAAGCTGTATGGCCCGCTGCTGCTCGCCAAGCACGGTGCGCCGCGGCTGGCAGCATCCGGCTCCATGACCTTCGTCTCCGGTATCGCCGCCTATCGCCCAGCCGCACGCGGCTCCGTCGTTGCTGCTGTCAACGCAGCGCTCGAAGGCCTCGTGCGGGCGCTGGCGGTCGAGTTGGCGCCGATCCGCGTCAATGCCGTGTCACCCGGCTGGGTCGACACCACGATCTGGGCGCAAGTGGCCGGCGACAGGAAGGACGAGACGTTAGCCGCGATGGCCAAGCGGCTGCCGGTCGGGCGGATTGGCCAACCCGATGATATCGCCGACGCCATCGCCTTCCTGATCGGCAATGGCTTTACCACGGGAACGACGCTGCATGTCGAGGGCGGCCACCGCCTGATCTGAACCGCCGCTGCTTCCGTCAGGAGTTGTTTGCAAACAAGGCCTTGGAGCGGTTCGACGATTCAAGTCCTGAACCAGCCTTGGCGGGCTGCAGGGCCGGCACCAGCGTGTCGCGCGCGGCAGTGAGCAATTGCTTAAGCGCCGGCAGCTGGACGCGCCGGCGGCGCCAGATCATCACCAGCGGCGCCGTCCGCATCTGGCCGGGCCATCGCATTT
>NZ_RZPI01001031.1:0-1195 GCF_003998715.1 Mesorhizobium sp. M7A.F.Ca.CA.002.15.2.1 | reverse complement strand
GAGACAGCTCGACTACAAGGACCTGCAGGATGCGATCGGCGGCGAGCCGATCGAGGTTGCGATCGCCAATCCTGAAACCGAGCGCAAGATCAAGCACGAGGTGCTCGACATCTTCTACGATGCCGACCTCTTGCGCCAGCGCAGCAGGCGATTTCTCGGCCGTGCGTGCTGGCTTCTCAGCCACGGACGCAGCTTTGTCAGTCTTGCACCGGTCGACGCGATCGAAGCCGACGCGAGGTCACATCAGGAATGGATCGACAGATCGAAGCCCTCGCTGGCACAGACGAAATCGGGCAACGGCGATTGCTTCAAACTGCTCCGATACGGCCCGGCATCCTGACTCCCGGCGGGACCGGTCGATTTGGAAGTCAGTCCCCCACACGTTGCAGCGTGCCGAGATGATTGTCGTCGAGAAAACCTACAGTCATGGCCGACGCCTTGCCGTCAGCGCCGACCACGAAACTTACACCCGAGGGGCTGTCCGGCGTCTCCGCGTCGGGGAAGGTCAGGAAAAGATCACCGTCGAAATGCCTCAATGAATAGGACCGGCCGGCGGCCGGGCCCACCTTGAGTACAAGGTCGTCTCCCGCTTTCGACACAATCGCGTCGCCGATGAAGTCGTTGGCGTACCGGCCAGCATAGACACTGCCCGGCCCGGCTCGCCGTGACGGAGACGGCGGCGCGGCGTAGGCGGCCTTGGCCGCCGCGACCACCGGACCGAACAGGCCCGCATAGATATCATTCCACGCCTTGACCCAGTCCTTCTCGACCTTACCGTCGAAGACGAGATCGGCGAAGCTGTCGGACAATCCCTCCGGCAGGCCAGTCGGAAAGGCGTTGGCGACGATGACTATGCCCAGCTTCTCCTTTGGGAAGACTGTCACCAGGGTACGCGCGCCGACGCTGAAAGCGCCGGCGTGGCCCCAGCTCAGGCCGTGTCGGCCGAATTCGACATTCCAGCCGAGGCCGTAGAACGATGCGCCGCCGGAGACGGGGTTGTTGCCGCGCGATATCAGCGGAACATGCGTCTGGCTTAGCGCATCGGCGGCAATCAGTGTCTTGCCGGCATAAACGCCGTTGTGGAGGATGAGGCGCACCCATTGCGAGAGGTCACGTGCCGTAGAGCTGACGCCGCCGGCGGGCGCCTGCGCATCCGGATCGCGCTCTATCCTCGCTGCCCAGGCGCCATCGACCT
>NZ_RZPI01001030.1:0-1195 GCF_003998715.1 Mesorhizobium sp. M7A.F.Ca.CA.002.15.2.1 | reverse complement strand
CTGCAGGATCATCTGCTGGCTCTTGGAAATGTCTACAGCACCAAAAAGCCGGTGCCGCCTTCCCGCCTGCAGCACTCCGAATCGCTGATGTATCTGCACAGCGACGACCCGATCCGCTCCATGGGAAGTCCCGATATCGTGCTCGCCTGCGTCGTCGCTCCGTCGGCGGCCGAGGGCCTGAATGCCCCGCTTTATGGCTCGGCCTTTACCATCCTTTGCGGCGTCACCCATCCGACAAGCCGCGGGCGCATCACACCGAGCGGGCCGGGCCGCAACGATGCGCCGGTCATCGATCCGCATTATCTCGAAACCGAACACGATCGCGCGACATTCAGGATGGCGTTGAAGCGGGCGCGCATGGTCGGCCATCATGAGGCCCTGGACGAATGGCGCGATACGGAGATCCTGCCAGGCGCACCGGTTCGGTCCGATGCCGAACTCGATGCTTTCATCGCCAGGGCTGCTTCCACCCATCATCATCCGGCCGGCACCTGCCGGATGGGTCTTGACACCGAGGCCGTCGTCGATCCTGACTTGCGGCTGAACGGCTTCGACAATGCCTTTGTCGTCGACGCCTCGGTGATGCCGGCGATCCCGAGCGGACCGATCAACGCGGCGATCGTCGCCATCGCCGAAACCTGGGCGGCGTCTTCTCGGGTTACCCCGCCGGCAGCGTGAGGGCGTCCGCGTCCGACAATTCCCCTGGCTCCGGTTCCCGGCGACTATCAGCTATGGAGATGCGTCAGCTCAAACGCGGCTCCGTCCTGGACGCCGGCCATGCGCTGCTCGGCGGACCGGAACATGTCCGCGAACTCCACCTGGTTCTCGAACACCACGCCGCCGACCTTGACCGTCAAGGCATCCTCGGTGCCTTTTGGCGCGAAATAGACTTGTGCGATGCGCGCCCTGATACGCTCGCCGATTTCCCTGGCTTCTGCTTCGGTCGCGCCGGCGAGGAAGACCCCGAACATCGACGTCCCCATGCGTCCAACCAGATCCTCCGCGCGCACTGACGATTGTATGGTTGAGGCTATGAGCCGCAAGGCTTGATCGCCCCATTCAAGACCAAAGCGCAGGTTGATGGACCGCAGATGCTCCGAATGGATGACCAGGAAGGCGCCGGATTTCGGCCCCGGCACCGACGGCCTTGCGGTTCTTTTTTCGACCATCGACGTGAAGACCGCTCCGTTCAGGC
>NZ_RZPI01000102.1:0-11292 GCF_003998715.1 Mesorhizobium sp. M7A.F.Ca.CA.002.15.2.1 | reverse complement strand
CCTGGATCGTCGGGCGCGTCACCATGGCCGAGATGAGCAAGGCCGGCGCGCATCCGCCGGCCAATGCCGGCAAGGTCGACCGGCCCTATCATTTCGCGCAAATAGGTGCGGGTTATGCCGTGGCGCTCGATGCCTCGGGCAAGCTTCATTTTTCCAAACCCGACATCGGTGGCGACCATGTCGTGGTGCTGCTTGGGCGCGACGTTGCCGACAGCCATTTGGCAGAGCTTGCCGCCGACGGCGTGTCCTATATCGTCGCGGAAACCGGCGATATCGATCTCGCCGCGATGCTTGAGGTCCTCGGACGCGAACTCGGCATAAGCCGGCTGCTGCTCGAGGGCGGCGCCAGCATCAACGGTTCCTTCCTCGCCGCCGGGCTCGTCGATGAATTGAGCCTTCTCGTTGCACCCGCGATCGACGGACGGGCCGCCAATCAGGGTTTCGTCGAGTTCGGCGAGAGCGGCCTGGCGGGCAAGACGCAGCTGTCCCTGAAGAGCTGCGAGGCGCTGGCGCATGGGCTCGTCCATCTGCGCTACGCGGTCAGCCCTGGAGCATAATCCCGAAAGGTCGCGGCGTGGCCCAGGGTCTCCGCGACGGGGCTGACGAAGTCAGAGACTTCGGCTCACCTCGAGCGTTGCTAAGCGCATCAATACCGCATGGCGTCGAGATCGGCGATCAGCGTCGGGCCGGTGGGGTGCCAGCCGAGCCGTGCCTGGGTCAGAGCGCTGGAGGCCGGCAGATCCATCGGCGCGAACATCGCCATCCAGCCGAAATGCTCCGCCGCCTTTTCCGGCGCAATGGAAACCACCGGCAATTTCAAACCCCGGCCGAGCGCCTCGGCGATAGCGCGCACTTCGACACCTTCCTCGCCGACCGCGTGATAGCGCGCGCCCGGCTGCCGCTTTTCCACGGCGAGCCGGTAAAGCCGCGCCGCATCGAGGAGGTGGCCCGCGGAGTAGCGATTGCGGCCGTCGCCGACATAGGCCGAGACGCCCCTTTCACGCGCGATCTCGATGAGCGGCGTGATAAGGCCTTGCTTGACCGGATTGTGGACCTGCGGCAGCCGCACCACCGACACATTGATGCCGGCGTCCAGCAAGGCATTGCCGGCCAGCTCCGAGGCGATGCGCGGATTGGGATGGCTGGCGTTGAAGACGTCCTCGATCGCCAACTGGCCATGCCCGGGGCTGCCCATGCCGACGCCAGAGGTGATCACCAGCGGCCGGTCGGAGCCGGCGAGCGCGGCGCCCAGTGCGGCGATGACGCGTTTGTCCTTTTCGCAATTCTCGGCAAACCGCGAAAAATCGTGGTCGAATGCCGTGTGGATCACGCCGTCCGCCTTGGCCGCGCCATCGCACAGCCCTTCGGGCTCCTCGAGCGTTCCGCGATGCACTTCAGCACCGGCGGCGGCCAGCGCCTCGGCGCCGGCGTCGGAGCGGGTCACGCCGACCACCTGATGGCCTGCCTTGATGAGTTCGGGAACGATCGCGGAACCGATGAAACCGGTCGCGCCGGTGAGAAAGATACGCATGCAAAATCTCCTGTACAGTTGCCTGCGTAATATTGCCGGTCTATTATTCTATTAAAGTAGTGATCTTATCGTGGTATAATGGCTAACAGGATGCCTTCCAATTCCGGCTCACTAGCAGCGTTCCTCAAAGACCGGCGCACCCGGCTTGATCCCGCATCATTCGGGTTTTCCGGACGCAGACGCACGCCGGGGCTGCGCCGCGAAGAGGTCGCACAGCGCGCCAACATCAGCCCGACCTGGTACACATGGCTGGAACAGGGCCGCGGCGGCGCACCCTCGGCCGATGTCCTCAACCGCATCGCCAAGGGGCTGCTGCTGACCGAGGCGGAGCGCGAACATCTTTTCATGCTCGGGCTGGGGCGCCCGCCCGAGGTCCGCTACAGGGGCGTCGAAGGCGTCAGCCCCCGGCTGCAGCGCCTCATCGACACGCTCGATGCCAGCCCCGCCATAGTCAGGACCGCCACCTGGGACGTCGTTGCCTGGAACCGTGCCGCGAGGGTCGTGCTGACCGACTACAGCACCCTGCCCGAGGGCGAGCGCAACATTCTGCGCTTCATGTTCCTCAGTCCCCATATCCGCGCCAGGCAGCACGACTGGCAAAACCTCGCCCGTTTCGTGGTGGGCGCGTTCCGGGCCGATGCGGCACGCGCCGGTGCTGTCTCCGAGGTGCGTGAACTCGTCGACGAACTCTGCAGCGCCAGCCCCGAGTTTGCCGCCCTGTGGCGGGAAAACGGCGTGCTCAGCCATGGCGACGGGACAAAGCGCCTGAAGCACCCGGAACTTGGCGATATCGAACTGGAATATTCGGGCTTCGCGGTCGACGGCCGGCCGGATTTGAGCCTGACCGTCTACAACCCGGTCGACAGCGCCGTCGCCGACCGTATTCGCACGCTGGCCCTCACCCGACACCCCAAAGAGTAAGGGCGGGACGACCTATCCGCTGCGATGACTCCCGCCCGCTCTCAAGCGCGCTCGCAGACCGCCTTCAGGATCTGCAAGGTCGGTCCCCAGTAGAGATTGGCGTGCGGACGGATCGCCGGTTCGGCGAAGTCGCTGAGCGTCAGTGTCAACAGTGTTCCCCCATCCGCCGGCGCCAGGTCGAAGCTGACCACGGTGTGATTTTCGGGCACGTCCGCCAGACGCGAGGCCGACAGCGTGCTCCAATAGCTGTAGGCGAAGCTCATTCCCGGCTCAAAAGTGCGGATGGTGCCGTGGTTTTCGAACGGTATTCCGTGCAGCAGTCCGCGCATGACGATCGCGCCGCCGGCCTGCCCTTGCAGGCTGACGGTCAACTCCTCGTCGGACATCCATTGCGGGATCATTTCTGGCGTCGTTAGTATCCGCCAGACCTTGGCCGGCACGGCACCGATGACGACGGTCTTGGTTATCGGCGCAGCGGACTCACTCATGGGGTGCAGATTATAGCGGATGCGGCGGCGACAATATCGCTGTTCCAGGCGGTACGGATGCCGCCATTGCCCCTTGCCCTGTATAGGAAGACAGCACCACGCTTGCGAAGCCATTGCAGCCCGTGGCATCTGTCGGCTCCACCAGCGCAGACGGCACCATGACACCACGGCAGACACGGCAGAGCGGCAGGCAGGGGGCGCCCGGCGTCAGTCTCAACCGGGCGCTGTCGAAGCTCGGCCTGTGCTCGCGCACACAGGCCGAGGTGCTGATCGCCGAAGGCCGCGTGCGCGTCGGCGGCAAGGTGGTGCGCGATGCGGCGCTGCGCGTCGACCTCGACCGCGACCGCATCGTCGTCGACGACAGGCCGGTGGTTGCCGAGCGCAAGGTCTACCTCATGCTCAACAAGCCGCGCGGGCTGGTCACCACCCGCGACGACCCGCAGCAGCGCGACACCGTCTATGCCTGCCTGGAAGGGCTCGATCTGCCCTTCGTCTCGCCGGTAGGCCGGCTCGACAAAGCCAGCGAAGGCATGCTGCTGATGACCAACGACACCCGGTTTGCCAACCGGCTGATGGACCCGGCCTCGCATCTGCCCAAGACCTATCACGTGCAGATCGGCACGGTGCCGGACGAGGCGATGCTGGAGACGTTACGCGCGGGCGTGACCGTCGACGGCGAGACCCTGACCGCCAGCTCGATCGAACTCTTGCGCAGCGGCGGCCGCACCGCCTGGCTGGAGATCGTGCTCGACGAAGGCCGTAACCGCCACATCCGTCGCCTGCTCGCCGCGCATGGCGTCGAGGTCCTGCGCCTCATCCGCATCGCTATCGGCCGCCTGCCGCTCGGCGACCTCGCCAAGGGTACGGCACGGCATTTGACAGCAGAAGAGTTGGCGCTGCTGAGGGGGTAAGCAGGGCGTGCCGCTGGTGCAGGCGCACGGCGATCCTTCCTGACGGAAAGCTGTCAGCAGGCCTGGCCTATAGGTCGGATGGGAGCCGGCCACGGCTTCAACGATCAGGGAGCCAATGCAATGAATTTCGTCTCCGTCCGCATCATCACGTCGGACGTCCAGCGTCTCGTTCACTTCTACGGTGAGATCACCGGCATGCCCGTGACGGTGTACACGGAAGACTTCGCCGAACTGGCGACGCCGACCTGCACGCTGGCGATCGGCAGCACGCGCACCTTGATGCTGTTCGGCGGCGACATCGCCCGCCCCGCCGACAACCACACCGCCATCATCGAGTTCCGCGTCGGCGACGTCGATGCTGAATTCGCCAGGCTCTCGGACCTCCTCAGGAATATCACTGTGCAGAAGCCGACCACCATGCCCTGGGGCAACCGCTCGCTGCTGTTTCGCGACCCTGACGGCAATCTGGTGAATTTCTTCACGCCGGTAACCGCTGAGGCGATCAGGAAATTCGACAGATAGGCGTAAGCGGCGCCGCTGGCCGAAGCTGCTCTATTTCTGGTTCCATTTCCGGATGACCGGCTCGCTCAAATCATGCTCGTAGCCGAGCACGCTGATGCTGGCCGTATCGAGCACGAGCAGCGCGCCGCCCTCCGGCGGCAGCCCGATCCAGCGCGCCGCCAGCACGCGCAGAAAATGCGCGCTGGAAAACACCAATATGCTGGCATTGGCCTCGCGCAGCCCAGCGATAATCCTGTCGGCCCGCGCGCCGACATCGGCCGCCATCTCGCCCTTTGGACACCCATCGCGAAACACATTCCAGCCGCGGCGCTCGGCCAGGATCTGTTTTGTCGTCAGCCCCTCATAGGCGCCATAGTCCCACTCCTGCAGATCGTCCTTCTTGACGCTCTGCGCGCCGAAGCCGGCCAGTACGCTGGTGTTGTAGGCGCGCTGCGACGGGCTCGACCATACGGCCGAAAAAGACAGGCCCTCGAGCCTGTCCGCGAGACCCCGCGCGGCGGCCTCGCCAACCGGGGTCAACGGCATGTCGGTGCGGCCGGTATGCTGCCCCGAAAGGCTCCATGCCGTTTCACCATGCCGGACCAGATGGATTTGCGGATACGGGTTGCTCATGGACTGCCTTTCAATGTCACCGGCACCTTAGGCGACGATGCGGCAAAGGGGAATCCGCTTGGTACAAGACTGCGTGGTCGCCTGGCCTTGATCCGCGGCGGGGCCGGCCCTGTGATCGGCCCGAGGCCGCAACTATATCAAGGCCAGCCCTCCACAAGGCTCCCGCCACCTCAAGGGCATCGGCCCTTGCGCAACAGGTCATGTCATCATGTACAAACATTTGCTCATCGCCACGGACGGATCGGAACTGGCCGACAAGGGCGTTACCCACGGCCTGACATTGGCCAAGGGCCTCGGCGCCTCTGTTACTTTCATCACCGTCTCCGAACAATTCCCGATCTTCGCCTGGGGCGGCGCCATGGCCGGCTACGCCGCCGGCGATGAACTGGCCGCCTATCAGGAAGAAGCGCGCAAATACGCCAAGGAAGTTCTCGACAAGTGCAAGGCATCGGCCGACGCCGCCGGCGTCTCGGCGGAGGTCGTGCATGTCGAGGACAAAAGGCCCGCCGAAGCCATTCTGGAACTGTCGCAGGCCCTGGGCTGCGACCTGATCGTCATGGCTTCGCACGGCCGCCGCGGACTAGGCAAGCTGCTCCTCGGCAGCCAGACGGCGGAAGTGCTGTCCTACACGGAGATCCCGGTGCTGGTCGTGCGGTAGGGCTACTACGGATCGCATGCTCCATCGAAGCGGGTAATGACAATGTCGTTACGCTGTGCTAGATATGCGCAACGAAGGAGCCGTCCATGCCAACGTCACATCATCCGGTGCCGAAGAGCGTTCCGCTCAACATCCGCGTCAAGCCGGAAGTTCGCAATCTGATCGACCGCGCAGCCGAATTGCTCGGTAAGAATCGCACCGACTTCATGCTTGAAGCCTCGCAACGCGCCGCTGAGGAAGCGTTGCTCAACCGTCTCGTGTTTACCGTCGAACCGGATGTCTACGCTGCGTTTCTGGCACGCCTCGACGCGCCGCCGCAGCCCAACGACCGATTGCGCCGCACGATGACGACAAAGGCTCCGTGGGAAGCTGCGTGACGCTGTCGGTCCCGGTTCCACTCGCGGATCATCACGAACTCGGGGAATTTTCGTCGGGCATTACAGCGCTCGACGATTGGTTGAAAAAACGTGCTCGCACCAATCAAGCGGGCGGTGCATCCCGGACCTATGTGACTTGCAAAGGCAACCGTGTGATTGGCTACTATGCCGTTGCCAGCGGCGCCGTGAAAATGGTCGAAGCTTCCAGCCGTTTCCGGCGCAACATGCCCGATCCGATCCCCGTCGCAGTGCTAGGCAGGTTGGCCGTAGACCAAGCCTATCACGGTCGGGGCATCGGTCGGGCGCTGGTAAGGGATGCCGGTCTACGAATTCTCCAGGCTGCTGAAATACTGGGCATCAAAGGCATAGTGGTGCATGCGATTTCCGACGATGCCCGAGCTTTCTACATCACCATCGGGTTCGAGCCCTCGCCGGTCGAGCCGTTGACACTCATGGTCACGCTCGCTGATCTCAGCGAAAGCATTGGCTGACGACTTCCTGCCAGTGCTCTGGGGAAGTCCGGCGCCTAGAACACCAACTCCCCCACGAGATAGACCCCAAGCGCCAGCAACCCCGCGAAGAACACTTTGCGGAAGGTCTCGACGCTCATCTTCTGGCGCAGCGCCTGGCCGGCGAACATGCCGGCCAGCGCCGGCACAAGGGCTGCGACCGACCCCACCAGTTGCGCACTCGGCGACGCCAGGGCGCCTGCCTTGAACAACCCGATGGCGAGCGCCGCCGTCGACACGGTGAAGGACAGGCCGAGCGCCTGGATCAGGTCTTCTTTCTCCAGCCGCAGCGACTGCAGATAGGGCACCGCCGGGATGACGAAGACGCCGGTGGCGCCGGTGACCAGCCCGGTCGCCACCCCGACCAGCGGTGACATCAAGGCTTCGCGGCGCGCCGGCGTGGTGAAGCCGGCTTTGGCGAGGCCGAGGATCGCATAAAGCACCAGTGCGGCGCCCAGCCCCACTGAGGCCGCGCCCGTATGCGTGCCGGTCAGCAGGCCGGCGCCGGCAACGGTGCCGAGCATCACGCCGGCCATCATCGTCCACAGCCGCTTGCACAGCCGGGCGAAGGACGGGCCGGTCAGCAATTGCCAGAGGTTGGTAACCAGCGACGGGATCAAGAGCAGGGCAGCCGCCTGCGCCGGCGGCATCGTCACCGCCAGCAGGCCCATCGCAACGGTCGGCAGGCCCATGCCGACGACGCCCTTGACGAAGCCGGCGGCGAGGAACACGGCGCCGATCCAGGCGAGGATGCCGGCGCTCAGCATGATCGTATCTTCAGGGCCGGATCAGTCATGCAGCAGCATATCGGTTGCGTCGGCATCCGGGCTGGCGGCCTTTGCCGGCGCCGCATCGCGGCTGGTGGATACGACCGTCGCCGCGCATCCCCGCAGGCCTGATCCCGCTCGCGCCATGGCAAGGCCGGCCACCGCAATGGCCAGCACGATCGCCGTGCTTTCAAGAATGCCGAGCCGGCCTGATGTTCGTTCGTTCATCGCAATTCTCCTTCGAAACTGTTTGACGAAAATCCTGGCCGATCACAATGTGGAAGTTGCGCTGCCAGCCTTCGGCCACGACGAAGGCTGGTTGGCCGACCGCCTTCCCGGCGCTGAATATTCGCAGGAGCAAGAGAATGCGCTTCGATCTGGTCGATCTCCGCCTGTTCCTGCTGGTGGCCGAACGCGGCAGCATCACCCATGGCGCCGAGCTTGCCGGACTGGCCCTGGCGTCGGCCAGCGCCCGCATCAAGGGCATGGAGGAGCGGCTCGGCGCGCCGCTGCTGGAGCGCCGGCGCCGTGGGGTGGTGCCGACGGCGGCCGGACAGGCGCTGCTGCATCATGCGCGCGCGGTGCAGAACCAGATCGAAGCGATGACCGGCGACCTCGCCGCCTATGCCACCGGCCTGCGCGCCCGCGTCCGGCTGATGGCCAACACCGCCGCCACAGCCGAGTTGCTGCGCGAGATCCTGCCCGCCTTCCTTGTCGCGCATCCCGGCATCGACATCGAGCTCGACGAGCGCCCCAGCCATGAGATCGCGCAAGCCGTGGCCAGTGGTGCGGCCGATCTCGGCATCGCCGCCACCTGGGCCGGCCTTGCGCACCTCGAGCAGAAACCGTTCTTCATCGACCGGCTGGTGGTGATCGCCGCGCGAAACCGGCCCGGCCTTGAAGGCCGCACCGTCAACCTCACTGAGCTTCTCGGCGAATCTTTCGTCGGCCTCAGCACCGGCCATGCGCTGCAGGAGCACATCGCCCGCCAGGCGGCCCGCCTTGGCGGCCATCTGCATATCCGCATCCACGTTCCCGGCCTCGACAATGTCTGCCGGCTGGTCGCGCAAGGTGCCGGCATCGCCATCGTGCCGGAAAGTGCCGCCCGCCGCTCGGCGCGGACGCTACGCACACTGCGGCTGACCGATGACTGGGCAACGCGCCAGCTCAACCTCTGCGCCCGCCGCTTCGACGAGTTGACACCGCAGGCAAAATTGCTCGCGACAGCGCTGGCGTGAGCCGGACAGCGAGCACCTATCCCCATCAGCGCTGAATCATTGCCTTGCTTTTCAAATGTTCGTGACGTAGCTTGTTTGCACATTGGCAAAAAAATCGCCAAACTTTTTTCCTTTTGTGAAAGACGGGGACTTTGCGGGAACATCTCGATCTGACCGATCGGCGGCTGGTCAAACAGCTGTCGCAGGACGCCCAGCCGGGCATCAACCGGATCGCCGAGATATTGGCGATTTCGGTGCCGACGGTGCGCTCGCGGCTGCGCAACCTGCTCGACCGCAACCTACTCAAGATCGTCGGGCTGCTGAACCTGACCGAGCGCCCCGAGCTGATCTCCGCCATTGTCGGCATCAATGCCCAAGGGCGCGGCCGGGCCCGCGAACTGGCGCAGCGCATTGCCGAACTGCCTTTCGTCAATTCGGCCTCGGTGGTCACCGGACGCTTCGACATCATCGTCGACGTGACGGTGGCCGGTGACGTCGCCGATCTCTACCGCGTCACCAGCGAACTGATCCCCGGCGCCGGCGAGCCGGGCGAAGTGGTGCGCAGCGAGACCTTCGTCGTCATGGCGTCCTGCAACAAATGGGTCAGCCTGCCGGAAGGCTGCTGGTCGGACGACCGCAAGGAGCCGGCATGAAGATCGCGGTTCTCGGCGGCCTCGGCCTGCAAGGCCGGGCGGCAATCGCCGACCTCGTCGCCAGCGACGGCGTCGAGGAAATTGTCTGCGTCGACACCGCGCCGGACGGCCCTGCCCGGCTTGCCGGCCTGACCGATCTTGCCCGCGTGCGCTTCGTGGTGCCTGAGGGCGCGATCGGCCAGGCCCTGGCCACTGTGCTTGATGATGTCGACGCCGTCATCGACCTGTTGCCGCAGCCGCTGATGCGCGAGGCGGTAAAGGCCGCGATTGCCACGCGCACGCCGCTGGTCACCACCAATTACGCCAAGTCGATCGCCGACCTGGCGCCGGCCGCCGAACAGGCCGGTGTCTCGATCATGACCGAATGCGGGCTCGACCCCGGCATCGACCTCGTGCTCTACGCGCGCGCCGCCAGGCAGTTCGACTCGATTTCTTCGATCGATTCCTATTGCGGCGGCATCCCCGAGCCGCAGGCGATGGCCAAGCCGCTGTGCTACAAGGTGAGCTGGAATTTCGACATGGTCCTGGTCAGCCAGAACCGCGACAGCGTGATGATTGAGGACGGGAACCGTGTCGCGGTGCCTGCCGGCCAGCAGCACGACAATCCGTTCATCCATGAAATCGAGGTTGCCGGTCTCGGCAGGCTCGAAGCCTTCCCCAATGGCGACGCGCTCCACTATGTCGAGATGCTGGACGCCGCAAAAGGGCTGCGCCGCTCCGGCCGCTACACACTGCGCTGGCCGGGATGGTCGGCCTTCTGGGCGCCGTTGAAGGAACTCGGTTTCCTCTCTGAGGACAAGGTGCCCGGCACCTCCAACAGCCCGCGCGAATTCCTTGGCCGGCTGCTCGGCCCGCAATTGCAATACGGCCCCGGCGAAAAGGATCTTTGCGTGATGCGCAATGTCTTTTCCGGCCTCGAAGGCGGCCGCGCCAAGACGGTGACGTCGGACCTGATCATCGAACGCGATCTCGTTTCCGGCCTGTTCGGCATGAGCCTCGGCGTCGGCTATCCCGCCAGCATCGTGGCGCAGATGCTGGCGAGGGGCGAGATCACCAGACCCGGCTTTTTGAACCCGCTGCTGGATGTGCCCGACATCAGGTTCTTCGATGAATTGGCCAGGCGTGGCATCACGGTTTCCGAGACGGTGGCACGGGACTGAGGCGAAAGATTTTCGAACGGTGGCTGCCGCCGGCAACGGCGCTGCCGCTCAAAAAGGAGCCCAAGGAGAACCGCGGGCAGACATTAACGACAACAGGGAGGAATACCGAAATGAAGATTGCCAGACTTTTCATCGCCGGAAGACTTTTCATCGCCGGGCTTGCGCTCGCCGGGCTCACCGCTGCGGCCAGTGCGGGTACGCTCGACGACATCACCAAGCGCGGCGAATTGCGCGTCGCCGTGCAGACCCAGGGACCGCCCTTCTCGCTGGTCGGCGCCAATGGCGAACGCACCGGCAGTTCGGTCGAACTGGCCGAACTGATGGCCAAGGAAATGGGTGTGAAAATCACCTTCCTCGACTTCGACTGGGATGGTTTGATCCCGGCGCTGCTGTCGGGCAAGGCCGACCTGCTGGTCGCCGACATGACACCGACGCTGGCGCGCGGCATGAAGGTCGCGTTCACCACGCCCTACATGTACACGGGCAGCACCGTCTTCACCAAGGCCGACAGCAAGTTCAAGACCACCGAGGACTGCAAGGCCAAGGGCACCAAGATCGCCGTGCTGCTCGGCGCCACCGGCGAGAAGGAAGCCAAGAACGCCTTCCCCGATGCCGACATCAAGAGCTACAAGGGTGGCGGTCCGCTGCTGCTCGACGCCGTCAACAACGGCCAGGCCGACTGCGGCGTCAACGACGTCTCGGCGGTCAAGGGCCAGTCGACCGCCTATCCGGCCGGCACCTTCACCATCATGCCGGACCTTCTGTCGAAGGAGCCGCTTGCCTTCGCCACCCGCTATGATGAGCCGGACCTGTTGATCTGGATGAACCTGTTCCTCAACCAGGTCACTATCGACGGCCGCCTGCAGAAGAACCTCGACTACTGGGTCAATTCCGACGCCTGGAAGAAGGATCACTAAGCAGCGATAAATCCAGGCGGTTTCGCGCGCATCTTAAACGCCGCGAAGC
>NZ_RZPI01001029.1:0-1199 GCF_003998715.1 Mesorhizobium sp. M7A.F.Ca.CA.002.15.2.1 | reverse complement strand
CTGAAACTGGTCGGCAAGCGGCCGTTCCAGTCGATGCTCGATCTCGGCACCGGCACCGGGCGGCTGCTCGAAATCTTCTCGCCGCTCTATCGGCGCGGTGTCGGGATCGACATGTCGCGCGAGATGCTGACCGTGGCGCGCGCCAATCTCGACAAGGCCGGCGTTTCGAACGCGCAGGTTCGGCAGGGCGACATCTTCGCGCCGCCGGTCGAGCGCGATGCCTTCGATCTCGTCACCATCCATCAGGTGCTGCACTATCTCGACGATCCCGCCCGCGCCATCCACGAGGCGGCGCGGCTTTTGCGTCCGGCAGGACGCCTGGTCATCGTCGATTTCGCGCCGCATGCGCTGGAATTCCTGCGCGAGGAGCATGCGCATATGCGGCTCGGCTTTTCCGACCGGCAGATCGCCGACTGGTTTTCGGAAGCCGGCCTCGATCTCGAAGATGCCCAGGAGTTCGAGCCGCGCGGTGGCAATGAGGCGAGGCTCACTGTGAAACTCTGGCTCGGCCGCGATCGGCGCCTGCTGATTGCCGATCCTTCCAACGACACAAGGCAGGCCAAAGCGAACTCGATGGGGGAAATCGCATGAACCAGTTCCGCTTTTCCCGCCGCCCCGACATCGGCGACAAGGTCAGGGTTTCCTTCGAATTCTTCCCGCCGAAGACGGACGAGATGGAAGCGAGGCTGTGGGAGACGGTCACAAGGCTGGAGCCGCTGAAGCCGAAATTCGTCTCGGTGACTTACGGCGCCGGCGGCTCGACACGGGAGCGCACCGCGCGCACTGTAAAGCGCATCCTGACGGAAACCGGTATTCCTGCAGCGGCGCATCTGACCTGCGTCGGGGCAACGCGCGACGAGGTCGATGCGGTCATCCAGGATTACAAATCGATCGGCATCAACCGGTTCGTGGCGCTGCGCGGCGACCCGGCCTCCGGCGTCGGCGAGCCCTACCGGCCGCATCCCGGTGGCTACGAGAATGGCGCGGAACTGGTCGCCGGGCTCAAGACGATCGCGGATTTCGACATCTCCGTCGCGGCTTATCCGGAAAAGCATCCGCAAAGCCCCGATTTCGCCACCGACATCGAGATGCTGAAGCGCAAGGTCGACAATGGCGCGACGCGGGCGATCACCCAGTTCTTCTTCGACAACGATCTCTACGAGCGCTATGTCGAGCGCGTTCGCCGCGCCGGCATCTAC
>NZ_RZPI01001028.1:0-1208 GCF_003998715.1 Mesorhizobium sp. M7A.F.Ca.CA.002.15.2.1 | reverse complement strand
CGACCGTAATCGACATGGTGATCTTGCGGCTGGCCGAAACAGCGTCGTTCAGTTGCAGCCATTCAGTCCAATGCGGCTCGCCGTTTGCCCGGCAGGCAATCGTCAGGATCGGGCTGTAGCTCAAGGCACCGCCGCCGGTGATCAGCTTGTTGGTGGCGTAGAGCGAGGCCGTCACGAGGCCGTCTTCACTCGTGCCGAAGCGCCAGTTGTCAGGCACCGTGCCGGCCTGGGCAATGCCGCAGACCGAGATAAGGATCAGCGCGATTGCCGAAGCGTGTCCCAATTCGACGAACAGTCTCAACACGCCCTCCAACAACCAAGCGGCTTGCAATAGAAGCGCAGATAATGATCAAAGCTTGGTCGCCACAGGCCGTCGCTCGCGAAGCATGGCGGCTGTTGCAGTTTGGCAACGAAAAAGGCCGCCTCGAGGGCGGCCTTCCTGTTTCAGCGGAGCGCTGGTGTTATTCGGCGGCCTTCTTCTTCGGCGCGGCCTTCTTCTTGGGCTCTTCCGCGTCGTCGGCCGTCTTGGCGTCGGCCTTCTTGGCGGCGGCTTTCTTCGCCGGCTTCGCCTTGACGGCGGTCTCGTCCTCTTCGTCGTCGGCCATCAGCTCTTCCTTGCTGACCTTGACGTCGGTGACCGAAATCTGACCGAGCAGATGGTCGACCACCTTTTCCTCGAACATCGGCGCCCGCAGCGTGTTCAACGCTTCCGGGTTGTTGCGGTAGAACTCGAAGACTTCCTGCTGCTGGTTTCCTGGATAGCGCCGCACCTGCTCGAACAGGCCGCGCTGCAGCTCTTCGTCCGATACGGTCACGCCGGCCTTCTCGCCGATTTCAGCCAGCACCAGCCCGAGGCGCACGCGGCGCTCGGCAAGCCGCAGATACTCGGCGCGCGCCTCTTCTTCCGTCGTCTCTTCGTCGGCGAAGGTGCGTCCGGCTGCTTCCAGATCACGATTGACCTGCGCCCAGATGTTGTTGAACTCGGCGTCGACGAGCTTCGACGGCGCCTCGAACGAATAAGCCGCGTCGAGCTGGTCGAGCAGCTGGCGCTTGACCTTCTGGCGCGTCATGGCGCCGAACTGGTTCTCGATCTGGCCGCGCACGACGTCGCGCAGGCGCTCCAGCGACTCCAGGCCGAGGTTCTTGGCGGTCTCGTCGTTGATTTCCAGCGCGCCGGGCTGGGACACTTCCTTGACCGTGACATCGAA
>NZ_RZPI01001027.1:0-1210 GCF_003998715.1 Mesorhizobium sp. M7A.F.Ca.CA.002.15.2.1 | reverse complement strand
CGCCAACCGCTGGTGGCGACGCCGCGAACGCCATCTTCCGCGCGGATCGTGATCCGGTCGGTCATGCCGTTGCCGGTACCGGCAACCGCCAGACCCATCGACTGGCCCTTGCCGATATGGAGCGCGCAGTCGCCGCCATTGTTGACATAGGCGCGCTCGATCTTGCGACCGGCAAGCAATGCGGCGAGCATTTCGTCGGCTACCGATCCCGCGACGGCCGCCATCGGAGTTATAAAGCATTCCGCCAGGGGCATGACGGCTGCCTCCATGCGGCGCGCCGTCGGGCCGGCGAAGGTGCGCGGCGCCAGGAAAAACGCCGGCAGCCGCAATTCGGGGAGTTCCTCGACCAGCTCCACCAGGATCGTCTGGAACCGCGCTATGGCCTGTTCATAGGCTCGGCGGCATTCATCCGCCTCACCAAAAACCTCGACGATCAGGTCGATCGGCCCGTGGTTGAGATGCAGCCGCTTGCCGTCCTGCAGCCAATGGGCTTGCGGGCCTTGCATCACCCGGCCCCGTTCGAGCCGGCACGACGTAGCTGCGCGAGTGGCGGCCATGGATTGTTGGTTTCGGCGCCTGTGCCGCGGCGCGGATTCAGGTACTCACCGCCTTTTGCGACAATATCCTCGACGCTGCGGATCTCGGCCTCGTACCCGCCGAGCCTGACATAGTCGTCGCGGCGCAGCGTGAATTCGATCGGCGCCACCAGCGCCGGTGTAGGCACATAGCCGAAGGCGCCTTCCGGCACCCGTGTGACATCGACCATCAGGGTGATGCCGCCGCCCGGCCAGACATAGACCGGCGCACCGCCGACCGTGACATAGGTGGTCAGGCCCTGAACCGAGCGGGTGAGATTGACCGGGTTTTCGGTGACGCCGGCGCGCAGCGACCCGCCGGCGCCGCCGATGAACAGCACCGTGCACAAAGCCGGCTCGCAATTGTCCTCGATCAGGCCGACCGATTTTTGCAGCCGTTCCGGAAACGGTTTTTGCACCGGCTTCAACTCGTCGTCGAGCTCGTAATAGGCGAATTGCTCGCCGGTGGTCGAAACCATCAGCAGCGACAGGCCCGGCCGCGCACCCTTCTTGGCGTTCCACTCGCCAAGGATCGACAGCGGGTCTGAAATGCTGGTGCCGCCCCAGCCGAGGCCTGGCTCGGACACCTTGAAATAGCGGCCCGGCGTCGAACGGCGGCCGATGATCTTTATCCC
>NZ_RZPI01001026.1:0-1213 GCF_003998715.1 Mesorhizobium sp. M7A.F.Ca.CA.002.15.2.1 | reverse complement strand
CCTTCGTCGCCGGCGGCCGGAACCGGCTGCAAGCCGCCATCTCCAGTCAATGCCGGCCGGCGCGGCGCCGAAAGCCGGATATCGCGCTCGACGACGACGTCGGTCGGACCGCCGATCAGAAGCAGATGTTCGATGTCGTCGCGGCGTATCAGCACCAACCTGCGATGGCTGTCGACGGCGGTGGCATCCATGACGGCCAGTCGCGTCTTGCGGTTCCGGCCGCCGGCGACGAAGGTTCCGAATGTCAGGTTGCGCACCAGCTTGACGATGACGAGAACGATGACCAGCAGGACGAGCGCTGCAAACGTCCACAACAATGCTGCGGCATAACCGGGACCTGCCACGCTATCGAGCCATTGCATTGGTTTCCCCTGATCGCCCCTTGGAAGTGATAAGACACTAGACCGTTGCAGCGGGCCACCGCAAGTTGCGTTTCACGCTGTTGAACAGCTTGAAAAACTCCGAAGGCCGGAAGACATCATTTTTATCCGACATTTGCCGCCCAGGCCTTTTCCGGACTAGGAGAATGTGATTCAACCCGGTACGGGGCGGGTGTCGGAACACCGGAATTCACGAGCAGGGGGCACATGGCCAAGGAAGCGCGCGGCGATTTCTATCCGGTACCGATCGTCGACCAGAATACGCGACCGGGCGCGGTTACCCGGCTTATCATTTTCATCGTCGTTCTGACGGGGGCCGCGATCGTCTTCGGTCTTTTCCGCGAGCGCCTCGGCGATCCTTTCCTGCTCGGCATGCTCGGCGTGCTGGCGATGATCGGCGTCGGCTTCCTGTTCGCGACGGCGATCGGCTTCGTGCAGGTCACGCCACGCTCGACAGGCGACGAACTGTCGAAATCCTTCGTCGATTCGATGTCGCAGGGGCTTCTCGTCACCGACACCAAGGGCCGCGTCGTCTACGCCAACCGCGCCTATGCGGATATGACCGGAGCATCGTCCGCTGCCGACCTGAAGACCGTCGAGGGATTGCTCTCGGATGTCCCCGAAGCCTCGGTGACGATCTATCGCCTGGCGTCCGGCCTTCGCGACGGCCAGCCGGGCGACGGCGAGTTTAGGCTCGCACAGTCCATTCGGCCCGGTGCCGAGCCGGGCGCCCGCTGGTACCGCGCGCGCGCCCGCGCCTTCAGCGTTCCGGGCCAGCGGCTGCCGATGCTGGCCTGGCAGCTTGCCGACATCTCGCAGGAGCGGGCCGAGCA
>NZ_RZPI01001025.1:0-1214 GCF_003998715.1 Mesorhizobium sp. M7A.F.Ca.CA.002.15.2.1 | reverse complement strand
TTTCACCACCGTGCAAAACTCGCCGATCATCGCGGCACCGGCGGGCATCGACACGCTAACGCCGATCCTGCAGAGCAACACCGCCGGCTCGGTGGTCGATCTGGCGACATCAGGCTCGGGCGTCGTCACCGGCGGCCTCCAGAACCTCATCATCCGCAACACAGGCACCGGCACTGGTGTCGCCGTCAACGCGACGTCCGCCTCCAGTTTCTTCCTCCGCAACAACGACATCGCGGCCGGCGGCAGGGCGCTCGATTTCTCCACATCAGCTGCGCCGGCCAACACGCTTCTGCTTTCGATCGACGGCAATACGCTGAAATCGACGGGATCGGCGCTGGCCGCGTCCTTTGCCGGCCAGAACATCAGCGCGACGGACAACTCGGTCGAGATCCAGTCCTTTGCCGACAACACTGTGCTCGGCGGCACTGGCGGCGGCATCGCCTTCAACAATGTCCGCTTCGACTCCAACGGCGCCGGCGGCACTGTCAGCGCCGGAACGATCGGTGTTGGCTCACCAGGCCCAGGGCGCGTCCAGGGCGACGGCCTCAGCTTCACCAACACCAGCGGCACCCTCGATCTCGGCGCGTTCAGCGTCTTCAACAATGGCGGCACCGGCGTCCTAGCCAACACCAAGACCACCAATTTCACGCTGAACAGCAGCAGCGGCGGCGTCTTCACGGGGAATGGCGCGGCGTTCGATCTCGATCCGCTGACCGTCAATATGGTGGTGACCAGCATCAGTTCAGGCGGCAGCAGCGGCGGCATCATTTTCGACGGCGTCGCCGGTACCTTCACCGTCACCGGCAACACGAGCGTTGCCGCGGCGACGACTGCCGGCATTATGGCGATCAACGCCGGCAACACCGGCGTCTTCACCTTCAACACGGTGACACTGAACAGCGCCGTCACGGCGGGCGGCGGCATTCAGGTGGCGAGCGGTACGCTCAACATCACCGGCCTCGCCAACATTGACACGACCACCGGCGTCGGCGTCTCGCAAACCGGCGGCACGGTCAGCTTCACCGGCGGCGTGACCATCGACACCGCCAGCGGCACCGGAATTGTTGGAACCGGCGGCACGATGGGCATCACAGCTACCGCTGCCGCAGAAACGGTGAGGGCGACCACCGGCCAGGCGATCAATCTCTCTGGCGTCGCCGCCAGCATCGCGCTCGATTCGACCAATTCGGTCGGCGGCGCCAACAATGTCAGGC
>NZ_RZPI01001024.1:0-1220 GCF_003998715.1 Mesorhizobium sp. M7A.F.Ca.CA.002.15.2.1 | reverse complement strand
AGACGTTCCGCCGCTCGGCGACCTGGAATTCAATGGTCTCGGTGGCGAAGGTGCCTTTGGTGAACTGAACGTCGGCTACGATCATGACTTCGGCAGCTGGGTCGCAGGCGTCATGGTCGATGCACGCTACTCCGGCATGACTTCCAAGCTGGATCTCGGCGGCGGATCGATCAACGTCGATACCGACTATGGGTTCGATGTGTTGGGCCGCGTTGGCATGAAGATGAACGAATCGACCCTTGCCTATGCGCTTGCCGGCTACAGCTGGCAGCATTTCGATCTGAACGCTTCCGACCCGATCGGCGACATCCTCGACTGGGGCTCCAGCGGCTTCTCGGTCGGTGGCGGACTGGAAACGGCTCTGTCCAGCAATGTCACCGTTGGCCTCGAATATCGCTATTCGCAGTTCGCCAAGAAGGACTTTTCTTCGGAATTCGGCGCACCTGACGACACCCTTACCTCGACTTCCTCTTTCCACACCGTGCGCCTCGGCGCGAAGTACAAGTTCAACTAAAAGGCCCTCCAGCCAAACAGTTGCAGCCCGTCGGCCATGCCGGCGGGCTTTTTTCTTGCGTGGAATACGTCTGCTCCAAACGCAGGCAACAAAAAAGCGGAGCCAAAGCCCCGCTTCCTCGATGACGAGATTTGCCGCCGGTTCATCCGCGGTCGGCAAATCGATCGACAATGGCTTTCTATCGCGACTATGCGACGGGAGTACGACAGCTGTTTCCAGCGGCTAATCTCAGCCTCAAGCGCGCTCGATGCGGCACTGGTAGCAATTGTTGCGCGCCGAGCGGACATGGACGTAGGCGATCTCGTCGCGTTCCAACAAGGTCTTGGCCCGCCCGGTGATGTCTCCGGTCGGGACCACGCCGCCGCTGCCATAGACGATACGGTCATCCCTGCCATAGCCGCGCACGATGTAGTCGGGGCTGTCGAGAATCTCGGGCAGCGCCTCGCCCTCGGCAGCGCCGTCGCATTCCTCGGCATGCAGGAAGATCGGCCCGGTTTCGGCATAGGGCTGAAGCTGCGGGAATGGCCTGTATGCCAGAACAAGATAGGCATCGCCGGCTCCTATGTTCTTCAAACAATGCCGGCAAGGCATGCCGTCACCATCTGAGACCTTTCGCTCGGGCGTTTGGCCATAAGCATCGACGCCACCACGCTGCAGCGTCCTGACAGCTTCGGTCGGCAAAGCTTTGAACTGGATGGTCATGGAA
>NZ_RZPI01001023.1:0-1224 GCF_003998715.1 Mesorhizobium sp. M7A.F.Ca.CA.002.15.2.1 | reverse complement strand
TCTCGGGCGACTACGGCACCGCCGAGCAGGGTTTTCGCGACCACATCGCCCGCTTCCCCAAGGATGCGAAGGCCGCGGACGCGCATTACTGGCTGGGCGAGTCATTGCTCGGCCAGCAGAAATACCGCGATGCGGCCGAGACGTTCCTTGCCGCCAGCAAGGACTACCCCAAGGCCAAGAAAGCTCCCGATATGTTGCTGAAGCTCGGCGTGTCGCTGGTCGGCCTCAAGCAGCATGACGTTGCCTGCGCCACTTTCAGCGAGGTCGGCAAGCGCTACCCCGATATTTCCAGCGCGCTCAAGGAACGCGTCAAGCAGGAGAAGGCTCTGGCTGCCTGCTGATCCTTGTCATACATGTCGTTGTCCTGAAACCGGGATCACTTTTGGGCGACATGCATCATGCTCGACACCGAGCCGGACCTCTCGACTAACCCTTTTTCGCATATCGATTTTACCAGCGGCGCTGTTGCGGCCGTGTCCGGCGGCAGCGACTCGACCGCCCTGCTCCTTCTTCTCAAACACCATCTCGAACGTAGGGCGCCGGCAACCAGGCTGCTGGCGGTGACGATCGACCACGGTTTGCGGTCCGGTTCGGCTGCGGAAGCGCAAACAGTGGCGAAGCTGTGCGCCAGGCTCGGAATTTCACACCGCATCCTGACATGGTCGGGTCCAAAGCCATCGACCGGTCTGCCCGCCGCCGCTCGCGAGGCGCGCTACCGGCTGCTAGCCGAGGCGGCACAAGCGGAAGGCATCGGCATGATCCTCACCGGCCATACCGCCGACGACCAGGCGGAAACGGTGCTGATGCGGCACGCGCGGGACGAGGGCCAAGGCCATGCCGGCATGGCCGGCCGGGGACTTGCCGGCATGGCGCCGGCCACCCTCTATGACTGGCGCATTTGGATCGTGCGGCCGCTCCTCGGCGTGCGGCGCGCGGCATTGCGCGACGTCCTGCGCCGTCAAAATGTCGGCTGGGCTGACGATCCGACCAATGACGACGCGGCTTTCGAGCGGCCGCGTGTGCGGGCCGCACTTGCCGGCGAGAGTGTCGAGCATGTGAAGGGCATGTTGATGCTCGCGGGCCAGGCCGCCCTCGAGCGCAGGCAGCTTGGCGCCAGCGCAGCCGGTTTGATCGATGGCTTCGCCAGCCAGCCAGCCATCGGCCTCATCCGCCTCGACCCGTGCCTGCTCTCCTCCGGTGACGAGCAGGCGGCCGTCTATGCGT
>NZ_RZPI01001022.1:0-1225 GCF_003998715.1 Mesorhizobium sp. M7A.F.Ca.CA.002.15.2.1 | reverse complement strand
GTACGGCGGCGGCGCGCCCGTTGTCGTCCAATCGATGACCAACACCGACACGGCCGATATCGACCAGACCGTCGCGCAGGTCGCAGCACTGCACCGGGCCGATGCGCTGAGGTCCGGGCATGAGGTGGAGGAGCAAAGATGGCTTGTCAATGGCGACAGGTCGCCACTGGCCCGAATCGGCACGTCGCCAACGACCAAAAACAATCGATGATCTGGCGAAACGGGCGACGGCCGAAGCGGATATTAAGCCGGGTGCAAGTCCAGCTTCGGCTGACAGACCGTGCTGGGAAATCAAACCTCTCCACGCCGGCGGCGGGGAGCCGCCGGGAAAAGAGGCCGCGGATACCGCGCGGCTATGTCAGGAGGGCATCAATGCGTGGTCGGTTTTCCTCTTAGTTTTTCAATCTCGTCCTTGAGTGCCAGCTTGCGTCGCTTAAGATTCACGATTTCGAGGTCGTCGACCGATGGATGATTCATCGCGTCATCGATTTCACGTTCGATGTCGCCGTGTTTCCGCTGCAACTCATCAAGATGGGATGCAAGAGACATGATTGGTTCTCCCTTTCATGGTTTTCCTCGATTGCAACCGTCACGGCGCGTCCACCGCAGGTTCGCTTCTGTGACGGCACGGTGACAGTGTGTCACCTTCCGCGGGCGATGTCGAATGATCCGTGGTAGCATTCCACGACACTGTGAAATGTGATATGGGCTGCACGCCGGTGACAAAACACCCGGCCCCGCCCAATCAGGCCCAGCTTTGGGCGCCGCAGACGTGCAGACGGTAGAGAATGTCCGATCAGGAACAGGCCGATATTCGCCTCGAATTTTCCCGCCTGAAGCAGGAACACGCCGATTTCGATGCAGCCATCAACGCGATGATCGCCATGGCCTGCGATCCGCTGCAGATCCAGCGCATGAAGAAGAAGAAGCTGTTCCTCAAGGACCGGCTGATGGCGCTGGAAGACAAGATCATTCCCGACATCATTGCGTGAACGATGTGATGTGCTGACGCTGATCGAGCGCCAGGCAGCGGCGATCTGCATCTCCCTGCGCGGTCGTGTGACGGTGCCTTTGGCCGGTCAATCGTTGGGCTCTTTTTCGCCGGTGCACTAGCCGCGACGGCGCGTCCTGCCGGGCGATCTCGCACATGGAGCACCTCGAACTCGACGGCTTCGTCGCACGCTCTCGGTCAGTGATCCCACCGTTCTGACGGATTGTCCGGCGA
>NZ_RZPI01001021.1:0-1226 GCF_003998715.1 Mesorhizobium sp. M7A.F.Ca.CA.002.15.2.1 | reverse complement strand
GCCTTCGCTTCGTTGAATCCGCCGGCCAATCTCATCGACGGCGCGCAGACGACGACCAGGACCGCGCGTCTGCCGGTGCCGTTGACCGACTTCGCCTGCAAGGGCCAGGCCTGGGGTGCCGAGAGCATGGATTGCCTGCGCGCCATCGCCGAACAGTCCGGAACACACAAAAGCCGGGCGATCCGCATGATCGCCAATGCCGCGCCGTTGACCGGCACGCCGAATATTTTCTGATTTCCGTCGAAGCATGGTCCCGAAAACCGTTCCCGTTTTGTGGATCATGCTCTGACCTCCCCGAGCGCCCTCCAGTGCGCTCCTTTTGGCTCCCGCCCCCGGGAGCCTCTTTTTTTATCCTTTCAAGGCCGCCTGTTCGGCGATGGCGGAGAGCACGCTGCGCACATCCAGCGTGCTGAACGGCTTTTCCAGAATCTGCGGTCGCTGGTGCGCCGGCAAGGCTTCGATTTCGGCTTTGGCACCGATCAGGTCTCCGGTGACCAGCACGAAACGCCGCGCCAAATCGGGCTTTTCGGCGAGCAGCTCACGATAGATCGATATGCCGCTGACGCCGGGCATGCGCAGGTCCGAAAAAACGATGTCCGGCGGCATGTGGCCGCTCAAGGTGGCGGCGGCCGATTCCCAGACCGGCACGATCCGCGACTTGATGCCCATCAGTTCGAGGATGTCGGAGAGTGACCCGGCGACATCCGGCTCGTCGTCGATGATCAAGGCATGGCGCAGGCCGCTCGATCGCGGCTGGTTGTCGCCGGCGGTGGCGAGGCCGGCCACGATGGCCGGCAGCTGGACGACGAAACGCGCGCCTCTCGGGAGCACTTCCTCGAACCAGACATTGCCATTGTGCCGCTCGATGATCGATTTCGAGATCGACAGGCCGATGCCGGTGCCGACGCCGACCGGCTTGGTGGTGAAATAGGATTCGAAGATGCGGCCGCGGATCGCTTCCGGCACGCCGGGCCCATTGTCCTCGACCGAGAAGCAGGGATGATCCCGGTCGCTGCGGAACGTCCGCACCTTGATCAGCCGGTCGCCGGCAATGCCAGCCAAAGCGTGCTGGCTGTTGATGAGGAAATTGGCCGCCACCTGCGTCACATGGTCGGCGTCGGCCATGGCCAGCAGCGGGCCTGCGGCGAAATCGGTGTCGATGGTCCGCCTCCATCCCGCGGCACAAGCCGAGACCGACCTCAACCAGGTGATCCGGGCGGCACTTG
>NZ_RZPI01001020.1:0-1226 GCF_003998715.1 Mesorhizobium sp. M7A.F.Ca.CA.002.15.2.1 | reverse complement strand
GCCCGGCCCGGAGCGGCACGGATCGCCGCGGCGATCTTGCGTACCGCGTCCATATCGACGGCCGGCGTCGGCGCCAACGTCACCTTGCCGGGCAAAACCGCCTCGACTTCGCCCCAGGCGGCATCCGCCGGCAGGATCAGGGTCGCGACGCCGGGTGGTGTCAGCGAGGCGCGAAAGGCCGCTTCAGCTGCCGGCACGACATCGGCCGGACCCTTGACGCGGCCGACCCAGTTGGACATCGGCGCCGCAAGGCTCTCGATATCGCTGGTGAGTGGGGCATCGAGCGGCAGATGGTAAGAGGCGTGGTCGCCGACGATGTTGATCATCGGGCTGAAGGCACGCCGGGCATTGTGCATGTTGGCCAGCCCGTTGGCCAGGCCGGGACCGGTATGCAGCAGCGTCGCGGCCGGCCGATCGGTCATCCGCGCATAGCCATCGGCGGCACCCGTCACCACGCCTTCGAACAGCCCGAGCACGCAACGCATTTTCGGCTTGCGGTCAAGCGCTGCAACGAAGTGCATTTCGGAGGTGCCGGGATTGGCGAAGCAGACCGTCACATCATTGGCCAGAAGCACGTCACACAGGACATCGGCGCCGTTCATGCAATTCCCTCCCGCTCAAGATCGCAGAGCAGTTGCACCCGCGAGCACCTGCAGCAATGTCTTGCCGCTACTTTTGATCTAATCCAGTGCCGTAAAGATCAGCCAACCGTCGATTTCAGGAATGCCAGCGCGGCCGCGGTCAGCGCGTCGCCCTCCTCGCCGAAATCGCGATTGATCGACATATGCGTATAGGCGCTGCCGTCGAACAGCGTAACCTTGGTGCCCGTCGATCGCAGGCGCTCGGCAAAGGCCCTGGAGTCCTCGCTCCGGCCCGATGCCCGCGAATAGGCGATGAAAGTCGGCGGGTGCTTGCGGCCGTCGACATAGCTGGCCGGCGAAAGTGCCGCCCATTGCGCGGGATCGGAAAAGACGCGGGCATAGGCCCGGACCATACCGCCATTCTTGGCAAGTGCTGCAAGATCATAGGCCCTGGTGTCGTCGAGGATGAGCGCGGCTATGCCCGGCAATCCGCCGCGCATGCCGGTCAGCGCAACCAGATGGCAGCCGGCCGAATGGCCCATGCCGACGATGCGGTTGGGATCGCCGCCATGCCGGGCGATGTTGGCCCTGATGTAAGCATAGGCCTTTTCGACGTCACCAGCCTGGGTGCCGACATTGGCCTGC
>NZ_RZPI01000101.1:0-11389 GCF_003998715.1 Mesorhizobium sp. M7A.F.Ca.CA.002.15.2.1 | reverse complement strand
AGCCTGCATCGAGCGCTTCGGCCGCATCGATGCGCTGGTCAACGCCGCAGGGCTGACCGACCGGGCCTCGTTCCTCGATGCCGATCTCGACGGCTGGGCCTCGCTGTTCGCGGTCAACGCGCGGGCGCCGTTCTTCCTCATGCAGGCGGCCATCGCCGACATGAAGAAGCGCGGAGAGCGCGGCGCCATCGTCAACATCCTGTCGATCAACGACCATTGCGGCTCGCCGGAGCTCGCCGTCTATTCCGCCAGCAAGGGCGCGCTGGCCACGCTGACCAAAAACGCCGCCAACGCCCATCGCTTCGATCGCATCCGCGTCAACGGCATCAATGTCGGCTGGACCGACACGCCGGCCGAACGCGTCATGCAAGCCGACACGCTGGGCAACGGGCCGGGCTGGCTCGATGCCGCCAACGCCTCGCAACCCTTCGGCCGCCTGTTCTCGACCAGCGATATCGCCAACCTCGCCGTCTTCCTGCTTTCGGATGCTGCCGGGCCGATGACCGGCACGCTCGTCGATCAGGAACAGTGGGTGATTGGGGCGAACCGGTGAGCGCCATCGAAACGCAAGCGCCTGCATGACGCATCTCGCCGTCGGCGATTTCACGGTTGCCATCAGAAATTTGTCGCGATGACGGTGACTGAAAAAGCCTATCGCATCATTCGCTCAAAGCACCCGCGCCGCCTCACAGCGCCAGGCTTCCCTGCTCCACCTCCTCGGCATTCGGATCTCCCGGTGCGGTGGCCCAGGCCAATTCGACCAGTGTCACGGTGCGCCGGCCTGTCCCGTCGAGTTGGCAGACGATGAGGCCCTGCTCCTCGATATAGGTCAAGAGGCGCCGGGCGCGGCGCAGCGAGTGCGAGCCGTAGGCGCGGGCGATCGCGGCGTCGCTCGGGCAAGGCCAGCCCTCCTTCGCCGCGCGGGCAATCATCATGAACACGCCCTGCATGTCGTCGGGCAGCAGCGACGCGCGGACGGAAACGTCCCGCCATGCGTCGTCCTGTGTCGTCTCTGACCCAAGGCCGGCCCGGGCGCGCGTCAGCATGCGGCGGAACTCCGGCAGGTCGGGCACGACCGAGGCCAGGCCTTCGATGCGGCAGCGGACCACGAACTCCTGATAGAGCACGCCGATCACGCGAAAACCCGCGTCGGGCTGCGCCAGGATGGCGCGCAGCACACGGTCCACGCGCTCGCGGCGCTCGGCCAGATCCTCGGCGCTGACTTGCGGCTCCGCCGGTTCGGGGCGGATTTCCAAGGCCGCCGACTTCGCCGCCATCAACTGGTCGAGCAGGTCCGGCGACGCCGGGCGACGCGGCGTGCGCACCGTTTCGGGCGGCGGCGCCGCCAGGATGATCGCGCGTGCATCCTCGAGTGCTGCTTCCGGCATCGCCATCAGCCGCGGCGTTCCGTTGCGCGGGCTCGTATCCGTCGGGCCGATGCGCAGGCCCAGCGGACGGCGCGACAGCGCCGGGCCGAGCGCCATGAACTGCCCGCGTTCCAGGTCGCGAAACGCCTCCGCCTGGCGCCGCTCCATGCCCAGAAGGTCGGCGGCACGCGCCATGTCGATATCGAGGAAGGTGCGGCCCATGAGAAAGTTGGACGCCTCGGCGGCGACGTTCTTGGCGAGCTTTGCCAGCCGCTGGGTGGCGATGATGCCGGCCAGCCCGCGCTTTCGGCCACGGCACATCAAATTGGTCATCGCGCCGAGCGAGAGCTTTCGCGCCTCGTCGGAAACCTCGCCGGCCACCGCCGGCGCGAACAGCTGCGCCTCGTCCACCACCACCAGCATCGGGTACCAGTGGTCACGGGCGACCTCGAACAGCCCGCCGAGGAAGGCGGCGGCACGCCGCATCTGGTTCTCGGCGTCGAGCCCTTCGAGATTGAGCACGGTGGAGACGCGATGCATGCGCGCCCGCTCGCCTGCCGCCTGCAGGCCGCGCTCGGTATGCTGCTCGGCATCGATCACCAGATGGCCGTAACGGTCGCCCAGCGAAACGAAGTCGCCCTCGGGATCGATGATGGTCTGCTGCACCCAGGGCGCGCTCTGCTCCAGCAGGCGCCGCAGCAGATGCGACTTGCCGGAGCCCGAATTGCCCTGCACCAAAAGGCGCGTCGCGAGCAGTTCCTCGAGATCCAGCTTCGCCGGGGCGCCTGCGGTCGTCTGTCCCATCTCGATCGCAACGGTCATCTCGACTCAGGCGCTCCTTTCGCAGACGGGCTTATCAACTGGGTCACGGCCCGTCGAGCGTGCATGACCGCCCGCGGCGTGTTGCGCACAACTGTGCAGGCACCGTCTGGAGGGGTCATCAGCCGATGCCTGGCGCAAACTTTGGGTTGACCCCTTCGGACCACGAGGCGACACTCCTCCCAACGCTACGAGTGCGAGGAGGAATGCGATGGACGAGCCCGAACGGTGGCGCCACATGTCGACGGCGCCGAAGGACGGCAGCCGCATCCTGGTCACTGTGCGTCCGTCCGAGCAGGGACCGGCGGAAGTCGACCTTGCCTATTGGTCGCGTGCCGACCAGTTCGCCTCGGAAGGCTGGCGCGCGTCGGACTCTTCGCCCGGGCGCGTCATCGAATACGCCGACCCGGAACTGAAATGCTGGATGCCGCTGCCCACCGCCAACCTTAGCCGCGCGTCGATGCCGGCGCCCTGGGAAGGCGAAGACGCCCAGCAGTTGGATGGGTCCGGGATTTGAGGGGCGCAAGAAATTGGCGAAAGCCGCAAAGCTGCCAATCTCCCCCCTCGTGGGGGAGATTAGCAGTTTCGTTGCCAGCTCGTTAAAACTTGCCTCTCAGAACAGGAACGCGGCTGTGGCGGGGTTGGGTCCGTTGCGGCCCTCGGGCGAATCCATGCCGCGGATCGTCTGCAGGTCCTGCGCATCCAGTTCGAAATCGAAGACATCGAAATTGGCGGCGATGCGATCCCTGCGGATCGACTTTGGAATGACGATCAGCCCCTCCTGGAGATGCCAGCGGATGATCGCCTGTGCGACGGACTTGCCATGTTTTTTGGCGATGCCTGCAATGGTCGGATCGCCGAGCAGCCGGCCGCTGCCCAGAGGGCTCCAGCTTTCGATACGGATGTCGTGCTTGGCATGAAAGTCCCTGACACCGCGCTGCTGGAACTGGGGATGCAGCTCGATCTGGTTGACGACGGGCGTCACACCGGTCTCGCCGATGATCCGCTCCAGATGGTCCTGGTTGAAGTTCGAAACGCCGATCGATTTGATGCGGCCGGCCTGCCTGAGTTCGACCAGCGTCTTCCAGGCCTCGACATATTTGTCCTGGCTGGGCACAGGCCAGTGGATCAGGAACAGGTCGATCTGTTCGACGCCGAGCTTCTCCATCGTCTCGTCGAAGGCGCGCAAGGCCGCATCGCGCTGGTGCGCGCCGTTGCGCAGTTTCGAGGTGATGAACAGCTCAGCCCGCGGCACGCCGGCACTGCGGATCGCCTCTCCGACCCCTTCCTCGTTCTGATAGCCTTCGGCGGTGTCGATCAGGCGATAGCCGGCCTCGATGCCCCAACCCACCACGTCGGCGGTGATGTCCTGGTCGACCTGCCACACACCGAGGCCGAGTTGGGGAATGGCGGAGCCGTCGTTCAATGCAATCTGTTCGGGCATGGTGGGCTGTTCAGGCATGAGGGATCCTTTGCAAAGCTGGGCCGGGCGTCCGCCCGGCGCACAGCCTATCTAGGTCCGACAAGGGGCAACGGCCAGCCGACAGCGGACAAATTGCCGTGTGAAGTGCGCCTGCAAGTGTGACTTCGGCGTCGGCCGCATCCTCACCGCGGCCGGCGCACCGCCCGCACCACCCCGGCGGATGTGCTGCCGCAATAAAGGCGGTCGCCGCCATCGGATTCCAGCCCCGACACGCCCATCCCGGCCGGCATGTCGAGCTTCTCCAGAACCTTGCCTGATTTCGGGTCGACGCGGCGCAGGTCGCTCTGGTCGCCTTCCCAGGTGGCGTGCCACAGCTCGCCCTCGACCCATGTCACCCCGGTGACGAAGCGGTTGGATTCGATGGTGCGCAGGATCGCACCGGTTTCCGGGTCGACCTGGTGGATCTTGCGTTCGCGGTATTGTCCCACCCAGAGCGTTCCTTCGGCCCAGGTCAGCCCGGAATCGCCGCCACCACCGGGCGCCGGAATAGTCGCCAACACCTGGCCGGTATCAGGGTCGATCTTCTGTATCAGGTCGTTGGCAAGCTGGAAGAAATGCTGGCCGTCCCAGGCGGTGCCGGCATGCGCCGCGACATCGATCGAGCGCAGGTTCTGCCCGCTCTCCGGATCGAAGGCGTTCAGCTTCTCGCCCGAGGCAAACCAGACATTGCTGCCGTCAAAGCTCACCCCATGCACCCTCTCCACATCGGCAAAGGGTCCGTATTCGCGCAGGATTTCGGCCGTTGACTGTTTCATGTCCTTGTCCTCATTGAGATCCGATGTCACTTCCTAACCGTTCGGCAGCGGGGCCGGGAGTAACAAGGTGGTCGTGAATCCCACCAGTGGAGGCGTCATCCAGCGGCGCGCCCGGCCGTGACCGAAAAACTGCACCTTGCCGGCCTCGCCAAGCTGCTCCAACGCCCGCTGCACGCTGCGCTGCCCGGTGCCAAGCGCCAGCGCCAACGCCGAACTCGCCCAGGATTCACCGTCGGCAAGGAAAGCCAGCACCGCCGCGTGCCGCTCCTCGATCGGCCGCGCCAGCACCAGCACCTCGCGTGCCTGGCGCGGCGCCAGCGCGAAGCCCTGGCTGGTGGCGCCGATGTCGGCCAAGCCCCGCAATTCGGTGCGCAGCCGGCCGATCTCGACCCGCAGCCGCGCCCGATGCGATTCATCGGCGTGCCTGCCGCCGAAGGCTTGCGCGATCAGCGTCGCCCTGGACACATCGCCTGGCCACGCTTCGGCGAGCGTACGGGCCAGCGCGAACAGAACCGGGCGCGTGGCCAGCGAGACCGTTTTCTCCTGTTGGCGCACGACATATCGGAAATTATCGACCAGCAGCGCCGGCGACGCCTGCAACGCCTCGACGTCCTCAAGCAGCAACGGGCGCTGCTCGCCAGCCGCGATCAGCCGCGCCGCCGGCGTGTCCAGCGCCAGGAATGCGCGGTCGACTTCAGCGATGAGCCCCGCAATGCCGGCCTGGCGGGCGGCGTGGCGTGCCCACTCCAACGCCCTGCGCGCCGGCTTCGTCTTGAGGCGCCGCATCGCGATGCCGGCGACGGCAAGTTCGTGGGCGGCGCGCGAGGCCGGCGGAAGCGGTGCCGGGTCGAGCCCCGCCAGCACGTCTTCGGCCTCGTCGAGACGGCCGATCAATAGCAGGCGCCGCACCTTGAGGTGGCCGGCATGCGCTGCGTTCAGCCGGTCGCCATGCTTTTCCAGCGTCGCCCGCGCCGCATCCAAAGCCTTGGCCGGCCAGCCGAGATCCCGCGAGACCAGCGCGATCTCGGCCTCGGCAACGACGCATCTGGCACGCGCTACCGCCTCTTTCGGGCCGAAGCCGCGCGCGGCACGCCGCAGCAGCGCCTTGGCGCGATCGAGATCACCGAGCTGCGCCATGGCAATGCCGCGCAGCGCCAGCGCCGGCGGGTCTTCGCGCAAGGCGACGCGATCCAGCGCGCCGAGCGGGTCGCCTCCGGCCAGTGCCAGCGCAGCCGCGGTGATCAGCGAATCCATTCAAATCCCGTCACACTTGTAACTCCCACCCTTGTGCGTCGCCGCCCTAACTTAAATCCGTACCGTCAACCGGCAAGCCGCATCGGCAACTATCGGCAACGCGCGGCACGCCAAGGGAGAACCGACAATGCCAACCGACACTCCTCTCCACCCGGCCGAAGGCACCGTGAGGATGCGCCACCCCTGCTGCGACGGGCCGGCTCCTGCAAATCCCGTCACACTTGTAACTCCCACCCTCCCGCTTCACCGCCCTATTCTGGCTGACAGCAAGCGACAACAGACTGGCAAAGGAGACGACCAATGACCAAGCACATCGCAATGAAGACCCCGCCGATCGTTTCGAGGCAGGACTGGGAAGCCGCCCGCGAACAGATGCTGGTGAAGGAAAAGGCAACACTGCGCGCCAAGGACGCATTGGCCGCCGAGCGCCGGCGCATGCCGTGGATGGAAGTCGACAAGGCCTATGTGTTCGAGGGACCGAACGGCAGAGCGAGCCTGCTCGATCTGTTCGAAGGCCGCCGCCAGCTGATCGTCTATCGCGCCTTCTTCGAGCCCGGCGTGCATGGCTGGCCCGATCACGCCTGCCGCGGCTGTTCGCTGGGCGCCGACCAGGTCGGCCACCTCGCCCATCTCAACGCCCGCAACACCACGCTTGCCTACGCTTCGCGTGCCCCGCAGGCCGACATTGCGCGGCTGAAGCAGCGGATGGGCTGGCAGATGCCCTGGTACACAATCACTGACAGTTTCGACAAGGACTTCGGTGTCGACGAATGGCACGGCCACAACGTCTTCATCCGTGACGGCGATCGCATCTTCCGCACCTACTTGATTAACAGCCGCGGCGACGAAGCGATGGGCACCGTCTGGAGCTATCTCGACGCGACGCCGCTCGGCCGCCAGGAAATCTGGGAGGATTCGCCCGAAGGCTATCCGCAGACTCCACTCTACTCCTGGTGGAACTGGCACGACAATTACGACGCCGGGGCCGACAAGAAATGGGAAGAAGTGTCTGCTGCCGGCGAGGCCGCATTCCGCGACAAGGGCGAGCAGTAACGGTTGTCCAGTCTGGGTTCCTCTCCCCACTCCGTGGAGAGAGGAACCTGTCGTGGCTGGCATGATCATCAAGGATCAAGGCGATGAGCGATATCCACACAGGTGCCGGCAGCACGATCCCAGAAGCCGCCACCCTCGGGCTGGCCGACTGGCTTTGCCTTGCCGCGGCACCGACCTTCGCCGTGATGGCGCTGCTCACCTGCATCTTCAGCGGCGATGCGGCCATGCAGTGCATGGGCACCGACGCCTCGCCCCTCACGGGCATGGCTGCGATGTATCTGCTGATGAGCGCCTTTCATCTGGCGCCCTGGCTGCGGGTGATCTCCGGCCGGCAGGCCCGCTAGGCCCTTCCAATTCTAGACACCCCACACATCGGAGAAGACAATGAGACTGGTCAGGCTGAGAGCGCCGGGCGGCTTGGGCAATCTCGACCTGGTCGAGGAAGATCCGCCCCAACCAGGGCCGGGCGAGGTGCTGGTCAGGATCCGGGCCTGCGCGTTGAACATGCGCGACGACTTTGCCGTGCAAGGCAAGATGCCTCTCGCCGACGGCCGCGTTCCGCTCTCCGACGGCGCCGGCGAAGTGATTGCCCTCGGCGACGGTGTCGATGCACTCAGGCCCGGAGACAGCGTCGTCAGCGTCTTCTATCCCTGGTGGCTGCGCGGTGACATGACGCCCTGCACCCGGCGCGATATTCCGGGAGACAGTTTCGACGGCTTCGCCAGCGAGTATGTCTGCATGCCGGCGCATGCTTTCACCAGGGCACCGGCAGGCTATACGCATGTCGAGGCGGCGTCGCTCACCTGCACGGGCGTTACTGCCTGGCGCGGCCTGATTGTGTGCGGCAAGGTGAAGCCGGGCGACGCAGTGCTGGTCCTCGGTTCGGGCAGCGTATCGCTGTTCGCGCTGCAATTCGCCAAGGCCGCCGGCGCCCGGGTCATCGCCACCTCATCCGACGAGCAGAAGCTGGAAAGGCTCAAGCGCCTCGGAGCCGACGCCGTCATCAACTACAAGTCCGTCCCGGACTGGGGCCGCAAGGCCAAGGATCTGACGGGCGGGCGCGGCGTCGATCACGTGATCGAGGTCGGCGGACCCGCCACGCTGGCGCAGTCGATTATCGCCTGCCGCACGGGCGGTCACATCGCGCTGGTCGGCGTCCTGACCGGCTTTGCGGCGGAAGTGTCTATCCCAGCCCTGTTTTCCAACCAGATCCGCATCAGCGGCATTTCCATCGGCAGCCGGGCCGACCAGGAGGATATGATCCGCGCGATAGAGTCCAACAGGCTGAAGCCCGTCATAGACCGCCACTTTCCGCTGCAGGACATCGCCACCGCCTTCGCTCATTACGAATCCCGAAAGCATTTCGGCAAGGTCTGCCTTGACGTTTGAGCGTTCTCCGCCAGCAGCACGATGAAGGGGACCGCCGGGGCCGCGCCTCGTCGTGATCCTGCCTAGGTCGCGATGTCGTTGACCGGCAGCAGGGGCTTGGGAAGGTCGCTCTCGCCGAGCCCGCTACGCAACTCGATCTCGATGTCGCGGCAGATCTGCGAGATCGGAACGTCGTTGGCATTGCCCTCGAACGGGTTGGCGCTGCTTTCGCCGACCTGGTCGAGAGACATGTAGGCCCAGCCGAGCAGCGTGCTGAACGGGATCGTCAGCCAGATCGCTATCGACCCGAGCGCGCCACCCAGTTTGCCCATATCGGCAAAGACGGGAACGACCCCGAACGGCAACAGTGTGCAGAAGATCATGACGAACATCGAACTGACGATGGCGTATTGCCGGGGATAGGGATTGTTCTTGATGCGATCGCAGCGCGCCTGCTGGTCATGGAAGTCGCGGATCAGCTTGGTCAGTTCGCCATAGATCTGAGGAGGGAGCTTTGTGTCCTTGAACAGCGCATTGACCTGGACAGATTGCAGTTCGAGCAGGGCTATCGCCGGCTGGGGCGATTTCAGGACGTCCTCGGCCTGTTCGGCGAGCAGCGGACGCAATTCGTCGCCGACCGAGCTCGCATCCTCATGGATACGGTAGCGCCGCCGGTATTCGATATTGGCGGCCCGCGCCATGGACTCCCATGGCATCGGCCGGCGCAGGGAAAAGCGCAATGCCGTCATCCAGGCGATGTGGCGATAGATGAGCTGTCTGGCCGTCGGCGCGTCGAGGAAATCCCTGCAGAAATTGGACCACAAACGGCTGCTGGCCGTAATTTGCGTAAAAGCCTGCAGCGCGTCGCTGCTGCGGGTGAACACCTGCGAATTCTTGAACCCGGCGACGAGTGACACGGTGGTGCCAAGCACCAGCACCACCGACCATGGCACCGAAAACCCGGCGATGCCTGGAAGACGGTAGGCCGCCACGGCCAGACCGCTCACCACCACCATGTAGATGACGCTGCGCCGCGACCACAGCGCGAAATCGATCAGTTTGTAGGAACGGCCTACATACATCGTATCCCCTCAACTCATCGATAGGTCTGGTTTTGCACGGCCGGAATCTGGTCGCCTCATTGTGCCTTTGCAGCCCCGAACCGCAACCCGTCCATCAACAGCTTGACCAGCCGGCGCGAGCGGTCGCGCCATTCGGGGGTGTCGGGCGCTGAATAGATGCCGCCCAGCGCGTGCAGCACGTCGGAAGCGTCGACGTCGCCGCGGATGGTGCCGTCGGCCACCGCCGCCTCGACCAGGCGTCGCAAGGCTTGCGACACCCGGCCGAACGTGTCGGAAAACAGCGTCGAATTGGTGGTGAGCACAATGCGCAGGCTGGTCGCCAGGCCGCGCTTGGTGGCGATGTAGTCGACGAAGCGCTGCATCCACTGTTCCAGCGCGACATCGGACGGATGTTTTTGGGCAAGCTCGCCGGCGGCCGCGCACAGCGCCTCCACCTCACGACGATAGACCACCTCGACCAGATGCTCGCGCGTCGGGAAATGCCGGTAGAGCGTGCCGATGCCGACGCCGGCGCGGCGCGCGATCTCCTCCAGCGAGCCATCGATGCCGCGCTCGGCAAAGACTGACACCGCAACCTCGACCAGCCGGTCGCGGTTGCGCCGCGCATCGGCGCGCAGCGGCTTTGCGTCTACGGCCTCGGCCTTCTGTTCAGCAATGGCGGACGGCTCGCTGGCCAATTTTTTCTCCACATCGTGTCAGGGGGCTTGAATCCGGCAGGGTCAGCCACCACGTAATAAACGGAGGCGCCTCCGTTTTAGTGGAGCACCTTTATCATATAATCAGGAGAACCGGTATGTCACGTCTTTCGAACACGCAAGCCGACATCTCCCCTGCCCGCCTGCCTCGCGGGAGATCCGCCATCTCCGCTTTCGCCGTCAAGACCTGACCGAACAGTTACCTTGCCCTTCTGCGGCAAGGCACCAGTTCAATCCCATCCGCGTCAAGCAACTGGAGCCAGACGCCCATGACCAGCCTTCCCATTACCCTCACCATCAATGGCCACCGACACCAACTGGAGGTCGATCCACGCGTAACCCTGCTCGACCTGCTGCGCGAGCGGCTCGATCTCACCGGCACCAAGAAGGGCTGCGACCGCGGCCAATGCGGCGCCTGCACGGTGCTGGTCGACGGCAAGCGCATCAACTCATGCCTGGCGCTGGCGGTCAGCCATGACGGCGCCCAGGTCTTGACCATCGAAGGCGTCGCCAACGGCGAGGAACTGCATCCGGTGCAGGCCGCCTTCATCGCCCATGACGGCTTCCAGTGCGGGTTCTGCACACCCGGCCAGATCATGAGCACGCTCGGCCTGATCGCCGAGGGACAGGCCGGCGACGATCCCGAACGCATCCGCGAGGGGCTGAGCGGCAACATATGCCGCTGCGCGGCCTATGGCGGCATCGTCGAGGCCGTCCTGGAAGCCCAGCAACAGCTTGTCAAAGCCGACCGGAGGACCGCGGCATGAGAGACTTCGATTACATCAGGCCCGCCACCATTCCCGACGCCATCGCCGCGGCAGCCGAGCCGGGCTCGGCCTATCTCGCCGGCGGCACCAATCTGCTCGACCTGATGAAAGGCGGCATCACCAGTCCCGAGCGTATCGTCGACATCTCCCGGCTGCCGGAACTCAACCGCATCGAACGGCTGGACGATGGTGGCCTGCGCATCGGTGCGCTGGTGCGTAACGCCGACCTTGCCTACCATCCGGCGTTCGCCAAATCCTATCCGGCGGTGGCCGAGGCGCTGCTGTCGGGCGCTTCGGCGCAGCTTCGCAACGCCGCCACCGTCGGCGGCAATCTGTTGCAGCGCACGCGCTGCAGCTATTTCTACGACACCGCCAGCGCCTGCAACAGGCGCCAGCCAGGCACCGGCTGCGACGCGCTGGAAGGCGAAAACCGCCTGCACGCCGTGCTCGGCTGGAGCGACGCCTGCATCGCCACCCACCCGTCGGATTTCTGCGTGCCGCTGGTGGCGCTCGACGCCGTGGTCGAGATCGAAGGCAAGAAGGGCCGGCGCCATGTTTCGCTGGAGGAATTTCACCGGCTTCCCGGCGAAACGCCGCAGCGGGAGAATGCGCTGGAGCCCGGCGACCTGATCGTGGCGGTGCGCCTGCCGGCGGAGGCCGCCTCCTTCTCCGCCAATGCCCGTTACCTCAAAGTCCGCGAACGCACCTCCTATGCCTTTGCCGTCGTATCGGCCGCGGCAGCGCTC
>NZ_RZPI01001019.1:0-1229 GCF_003998715.1 Mesorhizobium sp. M7A.F.Ca.CA.002.15.2.1 | reverse complement strand
TCGTCCACCCCAGCGGCATTTCGGTGACCAAGACCGATCTCGGCGATGACATCACGCAGTATCTGATGGCCTCGGCGCTGGGCACGATCGTCGTCGTGCAGGAGTATGGCGCCATGAATCCGGTGTCGCTCAACCAATTGATGCTGCAGGAGATGACCAGGCAATCGGTGCAGGCCGGCGCCAAGCTGACGCAGGGGCCGACCACGCGCAAACTCGCCGACGGCAAGGAATTGACCGGGATCCGGGCCGAGGTGAAGACACGCACCGACACCGCCGATTTCGAGATCGTCGGCTTCGGCCTGGCCGATCGGGGGCTGCTGTTCATCACCCGCATTGCCGGCGAGGATGCAGCGACCGAAAAGCCGCTTGTCGACAAGTTCTGGCAGAGCCTGAAAGTCAGGTTCAGGCCGGACTAGGATCGTGTCTCAGTTTGGATTTCGGCTGGGGTTTTGCGTAACGGCGGCTCAAGTTATTCTGAAGACCCCGGGTTGGAGATCCTGCAGCATGGCGAAGCTCATTTTCAGAATGAACCAGTCACTCGACGGCTATGTCGACCACCAGAAAATGCCGTCGGGCCCGACGATCTTTCGTCACTGGATAGAGCAAGTGCGCAATTTGAGCGGCAGTGTGTACGGTCGCGGCATGTACGAGGTCATGCGCTATTGGGACGAAGACAGTCCTGAGTGGAGCGCGGAGGCGCATGAATTCGCGGCGGCGTGGCGGAGCCAACCGAAGTGGGTTGTGTCGCGCTCTCTGAAGTCGGCCGGCCCTAACGCAACACTTGTCGCGGATGACGTCGAGGCGGTGATACGCGGGCTTAAGGCTAAGCTCGTCGGGGAGATTTCAGTTTCTGGACCAGGCCTGGCACGAAGCCTGACCGACCTTGGTCTTGTAGATGCGTACCAACTCTACCTCCATCCGTTCGTGCTTGGTCATGGCAAGCCATTCTTCGCCGGCCCCCGGCCGCCGCTTCGCTTTGTGGCCAGCGATTTGATTGGCGACGACGTGATCAGGTTGACCTATGTGCCTGCCTGATCACGCGGTCGTCGATCCGAGACGCCAGCGGGCCTACAGCCCCTTCGGCACCAGTCCGGCCAGCCAGTTCACAGAGCGCTTCGCGGCGTCGGCGGTTGCCGAGGCGGCGCGGCCGAGATCGGTCTTGACCACGGCGTAGCCGTTCTTGGTGCGATAGAGCACACCGGTTCCGCCATCGACCACCTGTTCATAGG
>NZ_RZPI01001018.1:0-1232 GCF_003998715.1 Mesorhizobium sp. M7A.F.Ca.CA.002.15.2.1 | reverse complement strand
GCGCCAGCAAGCCCATAGGCCGCGTAGTTCGTTTGTGCGCCGACCGTGGTGATGGACTGCGCACCAAGCGCGACGCTGTTGATGAAGGTGCTTTGGGCGCCGGCGCCGAGCGCCACCGACTGGATGCCGGAGGCGGTCGAATTGGTGCCGAGCGCCAGGCCGTCGGCCAGCAGCACATGCGCGTTCTGGCCGATGGCCGTTCCGCCGGGTGCTGTCTGGTCGACGATGGCGCCGTTGCCGATGCCGATGCCGTTGTCGCCGTTGACGACGGTCGTCGGACCGACCGCGACCGACTCCGCGCCGACCGCCAGCGAGTCGCCCGCCGCCGAATTGGCATGGAAGTATTTCGTCGAGGTGACCGACACGGCAGCGATGGCGCCGGCGAGCTGGCGCACCGTCACCGCGTCCTGGTCCTGCGTGCCGTCGGCCACATTGGTGATCTGCCGGTAGGAGTTGACGTCGCCGACCGAAACCGCGCCGAGCAGCGCCTTGTCGGTCGTGTTGAACTGGATGAAGTTCGACGGACCGGCTGCGATCTGGCCGGTAGCCGGAGCGATCGCGCGATTGGAGATCGAACCCGAGCCCAGCGCCACGCTGCCGTCGATGCTGGCGTTGCTGGCGCGGCCGAGCGCCAGCGCGCTGACCCCGGTCGCGGTCGCCTGGTAGCCGACAGCGGTGGAGCCGACACCTTGTGCGAAGGAATCGGTCTGCGCCAGTCCGGCCTCGTTAGTGCGAGCGTAGCGGATGCCGATGCCGTTGGCGTCGGTGTAGGCGGTCGAGGTGTCGCCGGCGATGTTGTTGACAATGTTGCCGAGATTGGTCACGCCAGCGCCAAGATTGTTGACGGTGGTGCCGATGGCATCGACGGCCTGGTTGGTGGCGGCGAGCTGCGAGCCGTTGAGGGCGTCGGTCGACGTCGAGCTGATCCGCCCCGCGGCGACATTGGTGATGGTGCGTTCCGCACCGACCGCGCCGACGCTGACCGTCGAGGTCGGATTGGTGCCCTGGAAGGCATAGGTCGTGCCGTTGATCACGGTGCTCGGCGTGGCGACAGCGACGTCGGTGACACTGCCCGAGCCGAGCGCCACGGCGCCTGCGTTGGCGGCGGTGGCGTTGGCGCCCAGCGCCAGCGCATCGACGGCGCTGGCATTCGCTTGCTTGCCGAGAGCGGTCGCTTGAGCGTTGGTTGCGAACGCGTTCTGGCCGATCGCCGTGCTGGACAGGCCTGGGGC
>NZ_RZPI01001017.1:0-1235 GCF_003998715.1 Mesorhizobium sp. M7A.F.Ca.CA.002.15.2.1 | reverse complement strand
CGCCCCGCCACTCGCCGCCGCTGCCGTGCATGGCGCTCTTGCCACCATGGAAGTCTTCCGACTTGAGGAAGTAAGGCAGGACATCGTCCCAGCCCCAGCCGGCATTGCCGGCCTGGCGCCAGCCATCATAGTCGGCAGCCTGGCCGCGCATGTAGATCATGCCGTTGATCGATGAACAGCCGCCGAGCACCTTGCCGCGCGGATAGTTGAGGCTGCGTCCGTTGAGACCGGCTTCCGGCTCGGTCTTCATCATCCAGTCGGTACGCGGGTTGCCCATGCAGAAGAGATAGCCGATCGGGATATCGACCCAGTGATAGCGGTCGCTGCCGCCGGCCTCGAGCAGCAGCACCTTGTTGCGCGGATCGGCCGAGAGCCGGTTGGCGAGCACGCAGCCGGCGGAGCCGGCACCGACGATGACGTAGTCGTAACTGCCGAACGGAGACGGTGAAGCTTCGGTCACGTGCGCGCCTGCTGTCCGGCGATGCGCTCCCACATCGGGGTCATCGCCTGGTTGATCTCGCCATAGAGTCGATACCGCCGTGCGTATGCGTGAGCAACCGTCTCGTTGGGTACAAAATGTCGGGCGGCCGCTGTCATGGCGGTTGCACCGGCACTGTAGTCCGCGAAAATGCCGACGCCGGTGCCCGCCGCGATCGCCGCTCCCAGCGCGCCGGTTTCGCGGCTGCGCGCCACGGTGACGGGCACGCCGAGCACATCGGCGAAAATCTGCGGCCAGACGCTGCTGCGCGAGCCGCCGCCGGACAACACCACCTGGTCGAAATCGGCGCCCGCTTTGTGCAAGGTCTCGACATGGCGCTTGTGCTCGAAGGCGACCCCCTCGAACAGCGCACGCAGCAGATGGGCTCGGCTGTGCCAGCCGGCGATGCCGTAGAAGCCGGCGCGCGCATGGCCATTCTGCTGCGAGCCATAAAGGAAGGGATGATAGATCGGGATGTCGCTGTTGGGATCGACGGACGCCACCAGTTCGCTGCACAATTCGAATGGCGACTTGCCGGCTTCGCCGCCATGTTCGAGGAATTCGCGAACGATCCATTCGAGATTGGCGGCCGAGGTGGCACTGGATTCGATCGCCAGATAGCGCTGGCGATCGAAAGTCGACAGCATGAAGATCGAAGGGTCGCGGATCGGCTTGTCGGTGATGACCTGGTTGATGCTCCAGGTTCCGGCGATGACCGAGGCGGCACCGGTTCTGGTCACGCCCGAACCGACCGCGC
>NZ_RZPI01001016.1:0-1241 GCF_003998715.1 Mesorhizobium sp. M7A.F.Ca.CA.002.15.2.1 | reverse complement strand
ATCGTGGTTATGGGCGTCGCCGGCTGCGGCAAGTCGGCGGTGGGCGTTGGGCTTGCCGCCGCTCTGGGCGTTACCTTTATCGAGGGCGACAGGCTGCATCCTCCGGAAAACGTCGCACGCATGGCAAGCGGCGAGCCGCTTACCGATCAGCTGCGCGAAGGCTGGCTCAACGCGATCGGCGAGCGCATCGCCGCGTCGGTGGGGCAGGGCAACGGCGTGGTCGCCGCCTGCTCGGCGCTGAAGCGCAGCTACCGCGACCGGCTGAGCGGCTTCTGCCCGGAAATCGTCTTCCTCTATCTGGAGATCGACCCTGGTACGGCCAGGCAGCGCGTCGGCAGCCGCAAGGGCCACTTCATGCCGGCGAGCCTGGTCGACAGCCAGTTCGCCATCCTCGAGCCGCCGGCTGCGGATGAGCGCGCCTCGAAACTCAATGCCACACGCCCGGTCGGTGAGCTCGTCGCCGCCGCGGTCCGTCTGATACGCCGGTCATGAGCCTTCATCCATTCCGATGCCGATGCTGTCCGAGGCCTCGGTCAGCCGCTGCCGGCGGGACCACGTCAGCATCTGCTCGGGGTAGAGCTTCAGCGCTTCCAGCAGGCGGTCGCGCTTGAGCAGGATGTAGTGCGCCTGCACAGTCATGTTCTTGGCGCCATCCCTGGCCATGTCCGTTGCCGGGCTGACAGATGCCTCCGGCGTCAGCTCGGGGCTGAGCACGGCCCGGTATTCGATGAAGGGAACCACTTCGAAGGTCGACATGGCAAACAGGGCGGTCCTGCCCCTGGCGGCGAAATTCGCCGGTGCCGAGGCGAGATGCGTCCAGCCGCTTTCGCCCATGGCTGCCTCGGTGAAGCTCGTGCCGGCATGGACGGTGTTGGTCATCGTCACCACGCCATTCTGCTTCAGGATCTTCTGGATGCGGATGGTGACTTGATAGGTGTCGTCGCGGCCAAAGACGACCCGGCTTTTCAGGAACCGGTTTTCGACATCGATCAGCGGCGGATTGAGGAAACGCAAGCCGAACGCCGATTCGGAAATACCGTGGGTGTTGACGCTCACCTGATGCGCTTCGATACCGGCCTCGTACAGCGCGCGCTTGCCGATGATGGTCTGGGCGGTGAACTGATCGCACCAGAGGATGGCGCCGTGGCCGCGCTGCAAGGCCGACCGCAGCCCCGCCAACCCCTCCAGCCGGATCGTCGGCGACCAGCGGCCGGCCACCAGATGTGCGGCGAGCTGCAAGC
>NZ_RZPI01001015.1:0-1255 GCF_003998715.1 Mesorhizobium sp. M7A.F.Ca.CA.002.15.2.1 | reverse complement strand
TCCCTATGCTATTCAGTCGCCGGGCCGGCGATTACTGCGCGATCGGCGCATATTTTCCGTCATGCCACTGGTTGATGTCGTAGCTGGCATTCTTGAGATCGCCCTTCTCGTCGAAGGTGACATTACCGACGACGGTGCTGATCGGCGTGCCGTTCTTCAGCGCCTCGGCAACCTTGGCCGGATCGTCGCTGCCGGCACGCTTGATGCCTTCGGCGAATGCCTGGATGGTGGCGTATGAGAACAGCGTGAAGCCCTCCGGCACGAAACCGCCGGCCTTGATCTTCTCGACGGCTGCCTTGGCTTCCGGCTTTGCCTGCGGATCCGACGGGAAGACGAACATGGTGCCCTCGCCGGCCGGGCCAGCGACCTGCCAGAATTCCGGCGAGGCGATGGAGTCCGGCATGATCAGCTGGAACTTCAGGTTCTGTTCCGCCGACTGACGCAGGATCAGGCCAGCTTCAGGATGGTAGCCGCCGAAATAGACGACGTCGGCTTTCAAGTCCTTGAGCTTGGTAACGAGAGCCGAATAGTCCTTCTCGCCAGCGTTGATGCCGTCATAGTAGACCTCCTTGAGGCCGCCGGCATTCATCGTTGCCCTGACGGCGTCAGCCACGCCCTGTCCGTAGGCGCTCTTGTCGTGCAGGACGACGACATTCTTGCCGGCGAACTTCTTGGCGATCCATGGGCCGATGAAGGCGCCCTGCGCATCGTCACGCGTATAAAGGCGCATGATCGTCGGCCAGCCGGCCTTGGCGGCCGCGTCGGTCAGCACCGGGTTGGAAGAAGCCGGGCTCATCATCAGCGCGCCGGCTTCGGCATAGACGGCCGAGGCCGGAATGCTCGAACCCGAGCAGGCATGGCCGTCGATGAACTTGACGCCATCGGCGACGACGCGGTTGGCAACCGACACCGCCTGCTTGGGATCGCACTGGTCGTCTTCGATATCAAGCTTGATCATCGACCCGTTGACGCCGCCAGCGGCGTTGATCGCATCGGCAGCGGCCTGTGCGCCCTGCTTGAACTGATCGCCGATGGTGGCGAGCTGTCCGGTCATCGGGCCGATCACCGCAAAGGTGATATCGTCGGCGAATGCGACCGGCGTGCTCATCATCAGGCCGAATATGGCCGCGTTCAAAATACTCAATTTTTTCATGATGGTAGAACTCCTCCACTCACGCGCGGCCGCCCCGGCCACGCTTCTTCCAGAGAGGCGGGAAAATTTTATTCTTCATTTCGCCCGTCTAGGCGCATTGGC
>NZ_RZPI01001014.1:0-1256 GCF_003998715.1 Mesorhizobium sp. M7A.F.Ca.CA.002.15.2.1 | reverse complement strand
TGGCTGGGCGGTTATAATTTCCAGTGGGCATGGTCGTCTGGCTGGGTGGCAGGCCAGGCAGCATAGACTTACTTCCGTGGCTTCGCCCCAGTAGCTGCCGGCGCCTTTTTCTTCTTTTTGGCCTTGTTGTAATCGATGGCGGCACGGACGAGCTCTTTCAAAGCGCTCTCATTGAGCCTGTCGCCCTTGAACACATCGATAGCCCGCCACACCTTGCCGCCAAAACCATTGTTGAACAGCCTGTCGGGATCCGGCAGGCTGGCGCCATGGGAAAAGGTCAGCTTCACCTTGTCCTTGTGGGCGTTGCCGACCACGATGTTGCCGTCGAAGCACCATACCGGGCTGCCCATCCACTTCCACTCCTCGATGATGTCCGGGTCGGCTGCAAGGATGGTCTTGCGGATGTCGGCGAGCGTCTCGCCGCGCCAGTCCGAGAGACCGGCGATCAACTGGTCGATCTGTTGCGAGGGGGTCATTTGGTGTCTCCTGTGCGTCGACGCGTTCAACCGCTGCCTGTCACCAGCGCGCCAGTTGGGTGATCTGAACGAGGTTGCCGCAGCTGTCGTTCAGCTGGGCGATGGTTGAACCGGTCACCTCGGTCGGCGGCACGGTGAACGCGCCACCCTTCGCCTTGATGCGCTCGTAGTCGCCCTTGACGTCGTCGGTGAAGAACATGACCGCAGGCTGACCCTGCTGGAAGATGGCTTCCTGATAGGCCTTGGCGGCCGGGTTGTCGTTGAGCGCGAGCTGCAGTTCGGTTCCATCAGGCTCTTCAGCCGAGGTCACTGTCAGCCAGCGATAGGGCCCGTTGCTGAAATCGGCCTTCTTGGTGAAGCCCAGCACGTCGGTGTAGAAGCGCAATGCGTTTTCCTGGTTGTCCACATACACGCTGGTCAGCTTGATCTTCATCGCTCTTTCTCCTCTGTCGTATTCTTGCGTCTGTGGCCGCTACGGGGTCCAGCCGGGCAGGGCGGCGGCCTGCTTGATCCATTCCGCCATTTGCGCCTCGTCGAACCGGTCTTCGCGGATGTCGATCCAGCGCACATCCTTGCTCTTGGCCGTGCCGCCTGGTGGGATCGGTTGCAATGAGATGCCACTGAAAAAGGTCATCTTCACATAGTGGGTGAATACATGGAAACTCGCGAACCAGCCCTGGCCTTCGATGCCGTAGAAGGGTGAGTTCCATCGCACGGCCTTGCGGACGTCAGGCACGTTGCCCACGATGAGCGCGTCGAGGCGCTCGCCCAGGCCGCGCT
>NZ_RZPI01001013.1:0-1258 GCF_003998715.1 Mesorhizobium sp. M7A.F.Ca.CA.002.15.2.1 | reverse complement strand
ACAGGGGGAGGCGTATCGCGACCCGGGCGTGACGCAACCAGTCGAGGGTTTCGGCCAGCCAGTTCGGACGATGTGCGGACGAATTCAAAACGATGATGGACATGGTGTGCTCCGTTCTCCCCGAATATCAAATCCGGCTTGATGATGTTTCGATGGACAGATCATGCCAGATTGAAATCTCTGTAGGAAACGAGTAGTTTTCTCTCGATCATCAAGTTTTCTTTGAGGATAGGATGGCTCGTCTTCTGCCTGGGACTCGTGCCTTGAGGACGCTGGAGGCGGCGGCCCGGCACCTCAATTTCACCCGTGCCGCCGACGAGCTTGGGCTGACACCGGCCGCCGTCAGCCATCAGATCAAGGAAATCGAGGATCAGCTCGGGCTGGTGCTGTTCACGCGCACCAGCCGCACCATCCGGCTCACCGAGGCGGGAACGGTGCTGTTCGACGCCTCGGCGGACGCGCTCGACCTGCTTGGCCGGGCTGTTTCGCGGGCGCAAAAGCTGACGCGCGGCACCGCTCTTTTGAAGGTAACGCTCGACGCGCAGTTCGCGTCAAAATGGCTGATGCGACGCGTCGACGATTTTCGCAAGCGTCACCCCGATATCGAGTTGCGATTCGACATTGCCTATGAAGTGCGGGATTTCGAACTTGACGACATCGATGTCGGCATCCGTTTTGGCGCTGGCAAATATCCGGGCCTTCGCACCCACCGGCTGTTCGACAACATCCTCATTCCGGTATGCAGCCCGAGCCTTTTGACGTCCGGTCCGCCGCTGCGCGAGCCGCGCGATCTTTTCAACCATACGCTTGCGCATATCGAATGGTCGCGGCAAGGCGTGACGTGGCCGAACTGGCGGATGTGGATGGCGGCGGCCGGCATCAATGATTTCGACGACAGCCGGACAGTCGTGTTCGGAAATTCCACGGATGCCGTCCAGGCAGCGCTCGACGGCAATGCCGTTGCGCTCGCCGATTTCGCCATGGTGGCGAACGACCTTTCCCAGGGCAGGCTGGTGCAGCCTTTCGAACTCGGCCTGCGCGTGGCGCCCGAGTTCGCCTATTTCCTGGTCTATCCCGAGAATACCGCCGACGATCCGCGCATCGTCGCCTTTCGCGAATGGATGCTAGAGGAAGTCGCCAAGACGCGGACCACGGATAAAGGGCAGTAGGGCAGTAGGGCAGTAGGGCAGTAGGGCAGTAGGGCAGTAGGGCAGTAGGGCAGTAGGGCAGTAGGGCAGTAGGGCAGTAGGGCAGTAGG
>NZ_RZPI01001012.1:0-1279 GCF_003998715.1 Mesorhizobium sp. M7A.F.Ca.CA.002.15.2.1 | reverse complement strand
ATCATTGCGGGACAGGATGGAGCGAATGAGCGACATGACACTGAGGCCGCCGCCGCCTTGCCCATTGAATTCCGGGTCGTTGACCAGATTGAGCTTGTCGACGACCTTGTTGAGAACAGTGCCTGATGTCAGCACCCGGACCTGGTTCTCGACGATGGCCAGCGTGGCGTCGGAAGCGACGACCGACTGGGTGAGATCGCGGTCGGTGAGCTTCAGGTCGCGCGGGTCGACGATCAGTTCGGTGGTGGCCTCATATTTCTTCGGCGTCGACAGCGCGATGGTGATGCCGAGCGCGGCGCCCAGCAGTGTCGTCGTCACGATCAGCAGCTTCGACTTGCCGACACCGCGCACCACCTGCATCGGATCGATCAGCGGCTTCCACTGCTGGCTGTCCATGCCGTCGTTTCGGGATAACGACGCGTCGCCTGCAGCGTAAGGTTCCGATGTATGATCGGCGCGACGAGCGCCAGCGGTTTCGGCGGCCCCAGGCTGTGTCCGCGGCGAGGTTTGCGCGCGGTAAGCTTGCTCACGATCCCCGTCGGCCGCGACCGGATCCGACAGTTTCGGGTTGCGCGCCTCGCGCTGCGAGCGGGCGAGGCGATGACGCGTGGCGGCATCCTCGCGCCATGACGGGTCTGCCCGGTCGCCGATCGAGACCAGCGACGCGTCGGGTTCGTCGCCACGCACAGCCTGGCCCAGCGCCAGCAACGAGCGCTCGCGCTTCCAGTCTTCGCGGTTTTCCCTGTCGACCATCGTCTGGAACTTTACCCTTGGCGACCTGCGAACGGAGATTGGCCATTCGTTAAGCCACGCTAAACAGGCATGGAAAACAAAAGGTTAATTTTCCCGCGCCGAAGCGTCGGTTTCTCGTTTCGGTTGCATCTATTTTCGACACAAGCCCAGCCGCCAGAACGGCACGTTAAGTTTTCCGGCCTAGGCTCTCCTTGAGACATGACGCAGGCCAGTGACATACCGCAAAGGCGGCCCCTCGCCCGGATCGGCAGCTTTTTGGCCGAACGACGGGGGCTGCTTCGCGACTATTTCTCAGCGATCAGCGGTGCCGGTGGGCGACTGGTGTTTTCGCTGGCCTATTTCATCGCGCTGGCCAACACGCTGTCGATATCCGAATTCGGCATGTTCGCCACCGCGTCGGCGGCCGGCGTCATGCTGTCGCGCATCCTCGCCTTTGGGTTCATCTCGGCGCTTTACCGCACCGCCACCATCCGTCCCAATCTGATCGGCACCTTTTCCGCCGGCTTCCTGCTGCTCGGCGTGCTGT
>NZ_RZPI01001011.1:0-1283 GCF_003998715.1 Mesorhizobium sp. M7A.F.Ca.CA.002.15.2.1 | reverse complement strand
ATGGTCTCCCTACGCATTGCTCGTCGTCGCGGCCATCGCGCTCGACCAGTGGATAAAATACCTGGTCGAGGCCGATCTGCCTTTTCAGGAGAAGGTTGATCTGCTGCCCTTCCTGGCGCTGTTTCGCACCTACAATACCGGCATCGCCTTCTCGATGTTCTCGTCCTTCGGCGACACCGGGCTGATCGTCATTTCGCTCGCCGTCGTTGCCTTCGTGCTGTTCCTGGCGACGCGGATCGCGCCGTCCCAGATCCTTGCCCGCACCGGCTTTGCGCTGATCGTCGGCGGCGCGCTCGGCAATCTGATCGACCGCGCCGTCTACGGCCACGTCATCGACTACATCCTGTTCCACACGCCGGTCTGGTCCTTCGCCGTCTTCAACCTTGCCGACGCCTTCATTTCGGTTGGTGCGGCACTGGTCGTCTTCGACGAGCTGTTCGGCTGGCGGCGCGAACCCAAAGCCAGTCCTTCCAAGGATTGACCCCGTGCGGCCATCGCCGCACAGTTCATGTCGTCAAGATCGCGGAGAAAGACATGTCCGAAACCTTCAAAGCCATCCTCGTTTCGCGTGACGCCGAGAAAAAGCAGTCGGTCGCCGTGACCGATCTCACCGAGGCCGACCTGATGGAAGGCGATGTCACCGTCGCGGTCGAGGCAACGACGGTGAACTACAAGGATGGCTTGGCGATCACAGGCAAGGCGCCGGTGATCCGCCGCTGGCCGCTGGTGCCGGGCATCGATTTCGCCGGCACCGTCATTTCGTCCTCGCATCCCGACTGGCGCGCCGGAGACAAGGTCGTGCTGAATGGCTGGGGCGTCGGCGAAACCCATTTCGGTGCCTATGCAGGCCGTGCCCGCGTCAAGGGCGACTGGCTGGTGCCGCTGCCGCAAGGCATCAGCCCGCATGACGCGATGGCCGTCGGCACCGCAGGATATACCGCCATGCTCTGTGTCATGGCACTGGAGCGGCACGGCATCCTGCCCGATCGCGGCCCGGTGGTGGTGACGGGGGCAGCCGGCGGCGTCGGCTCGGTCGCGGTCTCCATCCTGTCCAGCCTCGGCTACCATGTCATTGCTTCCACCGGCCGCAATGCCGAAAGCCCCTTTCTGATGGACCTTGGCGCCGCCGAGGTGATCTCGCGCGAGGAGCTTGCCCAGCCGGCCAAGCCGCTGGCCAAGGAGCGCTGGGCCGGCGGTATTGACGCTGTCGGCAGCCACACGCTGGCCAATGTGCTCTCGATGACCTCCTATGGCGGCGCGGTCGCCGCCATAGGAGGTCATCG
>NZ_RZPI01001010.1:0-1283 GCF_003998715.1 Mesorhizobium sp. M7A.F.Ca.CA.002.15.2.1 | reverse complement strand
CCGCCGTTGGATTCCGGAGAAACTACCGCCGCAACACCGCGCTCAGCACGTCGCGAATGCCGATGGCGCCGACGAAGCGCGACTGGTCGTCAAACAGCGCTACCGGAGCGGTCTGCGAACGGTGCATGGCCAGCATGACGGTTTTCAGCGAGGTGCCGGGATTGGCCCAGAACACTTGCGCGGCTTCCTCGGATTGGCCTTCGACGTCGGCGCACGACACCCAGACCGCCGGCTTGCCGTCGCGTTCGGCCGCCGCCACCAGCCCGTGATCGTCGATCTTGAAGCGCGTCGTCTTGCGGCGGTCGAGCCAGACCCAGCCGTCCTTGCCGTGCTCCAGATCACGACGGTCGCGCATCACGTTCCAGGCGGTCAGCACCGACAGCGGGTTCACATTGGCGATGAAGTCTCGGACATAGTCGTTGGCGGGCCGCAGCACGATGTCTTCGGGCGCGCCGGTTTGCACGATGCGCCCACCCTCCATGATGGTGATGTGGGAGCCGATCTTCAGCGCCTCCTCGAGGTCGTGGCTGACGAAGATGATGGTCTTCTTCAATTCAGCCTGCAGCTGCAGCAATTCGTCCTGCAGCTTGGTGCGGATGAGCGGGTCGAGCGCCGAGAACGGCTCATCCATCAACAGGATCGGCGCCTCGGTGGCGAAGGCCCGCGCCAGGCCGACGCGCTGCTGCATGCCGCCCGAAAGCTCATGCGCATATTTCTTCGACCACTGGTCGAGATTGACCAGCTTGAGCTGGCGTTGGACGCGCTCCTTGCGCTCGGCTTCTGGGACGCCGGCCAGTTCGAGGCCGAGACCGACATTCTCCTCCACCGTGCGCCAGGGCAAAAGGCCGAACTGCTGGAACACCATCGCCACCTGTTTCTGGCGCAGGCGCCGCAAGGTCGCCTCGTCGCAGGTGACGACATCGACGGTCTTGTCGCCATCCTTGACCAGCACCTGGCCGCGCGACACCACGTTGAGCCGGTTGACCGCCCGCAGCAATGTCGACTTGCCCGAACCGGAGAGGCCCATCAGAACGGAGATCTCGCCCTCGTTCACGGTCAGGCTGGCGCCGGCGCAGCCCAGTACATTGCCGGTCTTTTCGAGGATCTCGGCGCGGCTGGCGCCGGCGTCGATCATCTTCAGCGATCCGGCCTGGTCGGCGCCGAAAACGATATCGACGTTCCTGAAATCGACGGCGACGGTCATTTCTTGCCTCCAACGGCGATGCGGGTCATCCGGTCGAGCACGATGGCCAAAACGACGCTGGCAACCCCCGCCTCAAGCC
>NZ_RZPI01000100.1:0-11449 GCF_003998715.1 Mesorhizobium sp. M7A.F.Ca.CA.002.15.2.1 | reverse complement strand
TCCTTATATCGCGGCTCGCTTGGCCTTCGGGCAACGAGCGGGCGATTAGCTCAGCGGGAGAGCACACCCTTCACACGGGTGGGGTCGCAGGTTCAATCCCTGCATCGCCCACCATCGGCCTTCCTGAACGCCGCACCCCAAAATGCCTAGCAACTACACCCCGCCCCTTGCCCGCCAAAAATTCTTCTGGGCGAATTCCACGCGCTGCTGTAGCTCGCATATCTCTGGAACGGGCAGACGTCGGAGCCGTTTTGGACCTTCATCTGTTCGCGATCCCAAAACGACACCCTCGATGCGGTCGTCGGCGCAAAAGACCGTATAGCGTTGTTCCGGCTCAGCGCTCGGGCTTGCTCCATGGGCCGGGCTTCATCGAGCGCCACTTGCCCGACAGGTCGCTGACCGCTTCGTCCGTTAGCCAAAGATGCGTAGTCGCAGCAATGGAAGGCGGCGAGATAGTCGCCGCGCATGAACTCCTGTCGATGGGGCCAAACTCTGCCCTACGCCGGTCGAGCCGCGATCAGCGCTTCATCGCGTGCAGGATGGCCTGCATGTGCTCTTCCAGGTCGAGTTCGCCCCGAGCCTCGGCGGTCAACAGGTAATCGGCCTTGGCCCGGCGGTCGCCTCGGCTGATCGCAGGATAGGAGCAGATGGCAAGCAATGCTTCCTGTTCAATCCGGTCTGCCCTCTTGCGATCGTGGCTGCTGCTGCCCGCTTGATGAACAACCCTGTGAAGCCCGACATAGCTGGCTTCATGGGCTCCGATCAGCGCCCGCAATTCGGGTGAGGCCCCTTCCGCTTCGGCAAATGTCGGTTCAACAACCGAGGCCACGGCGGTGAACGCAAGAAGTGTACGGCGTGTGATTTCGGGCATGCCTCATATCCCTGCTGTCTGATCATGCAGGCACACCATAGCACCGGCGCAACGGTTCGAAGAGATGCTCCTGGACGCGACCGCACTGTCTGCTGACAAAATGTACTCGCTCCCGTAGCTCGCCCGCCCAGCAGCCAGTGTGGCCTTAAGTCGCAAGGATTGGCTTGCGAAAGCGGGGTTTCGGCCTTCATTGACGCTGCGATCGACACCATATGGTGATCCACAGCCCTCCAAACGAGAGAAGCTCGCTTGACGCGGTCGCATAGCGGCCGTCAGCCGGCAATGGCTATGAACCAGGAACCTGAAAAACCATGCCTGAAAATGTCAGACCAATTTCGAAAGACGTCCCCCTCATTCAGCTAGGCGTCTATCAGTGCCGCTTCCCGGTAAGCGAAGACCGGTCGGTACCCGGCGGTTATCGTTTTTGTGCCGGGCCAACTTCGGCGGATCGCGTCTATTGCGATCACCACCACAGCATCGTGACCGCCGTCGACCCTCGCCGAACCCGTTCAGGTCTCCACCCCGCTCAACGACGCGCCGCGTAAGTCAAGCGGGCAGCGGCCCCTCGTTCGGGCAGCTGCAAACCGGTGGACTGAATCGGCACGCATTCCACCCGCGGAACAAACCGGTACGCCAGCGAGTTTCTCCCCGACGAAACTTGAGGGAAAGCCATGTCCAGATTTCTGCTGGCGACCAGCGTCGCCGTTCTTTTCGCCGTCGCGCCGGCCTTGGCCGCGGACGACAAGCCGCTGCCGCCGCCCAATGCCAAGAAGCTGTCGGAGATCATCGCCAAGGTCGAGCAGCGCGACGGCTTTCGCTATGTGGACGAGGTCGACTGGGACAGCGGCGCCTACACCGTCACCTATTACACGGCGGACAAGGCGAAGGTCGAAATCACCTACGATCCTGTGACGGCGGAGCCGAAATAGGGGCGCTCCGACGCGAATTCGTTCTCGGCTGCGTCACAGGCTCCCGGCGCCAACTTCGGCGATCGCCCTGGCGCGGGCGCCTCCCCTTGCGTCAGTCGTGCTTTGATGGCTGACTGTCGTTTCCTGGAATAGCTCCGGGCGCCGCATTGGGGGATGGGGATGGCGACGGCAAAGCACGTGATGAAGCGCATATTGATGATGTTGGCCGGCTACTTCGTATCGGTGCTGGTCGGCCTGATCGCCGTGGCGGTGATCTATGGCGTGCTCAGTTCCTTGCCCAATGCGCCCAACTATTTCGACGTCATGGGTGTTTCGCCGATCGCGGTGCTGCTGGTGCCGCCGCTCGGCATGTTCGTCTATTTCCTGACGATCGTGGTGACCGCGCTGCAAACGTTGATCTTCGCGCTGATCGCAGAGTTCTTCTCGCTGCGCAATGTCCTGCTGCACATGGTTTTCGGCGCTGGCGCCGCAGTCGGCGGCTTCGCCCTGATCTGGCCGAGCGCACCGGAGGACATGGACCCGGAGCGTTGGGTCGACATCGGCATCATTGCCGCTGCCGGCCTTGTCGCCGGGTTGCTCTATTGGCTGATCGCCGGGCGCGACGCCGGCTTCCGACGGCCACTGTTCGAGCGCTAAATCAACTCGAAGGCGAGCGAACCGCCTCCGTGGCATCCAGGGCCTGCTTCAGCCGCGAGTCGCGGTCGTAGACGTCGCCGAAATATTCGACCTTGCCCGACAGATCGGGCCATGCGGTGAAATAGGCGACATAGACCGGGATCGTGCGTGTCACGTTCTCGGTCGCGTGGCCGTGCTTCAGCTTCTCGGCGATATAGTCCACGGAGGTGCCAAGCACCGCCGCCGCCATGCCGCGCGGGTCCTGCAGCCGCACGCAGCCATGGCTGAGCGCGCGCATATCGCGCTGGAAGAACGATTTCTGCGGCGTGTCGTGCATGTAGATCGCATGCTTGTTGGGGAACAGGATCTTCAACTCGCCCAGCGCGTTGGCCTCGCTCGGCTGCTGGCGCACGCTGTATGGGATGTTCGAGCCATAGGCGCCCCAGTTGACCGCCGACGAAGGAATGCGCTTGCCGCGCGAATCCGTCACCTCATAGCCGGCCCGGTCGAGATAGCCCGGATCGTTGCGCAATCTCGGCAGCATCTCGTTGACGATGATCGACTGGGGCACGCCCCAATAGGGATGGAAATCGACCTGCTTGATCTGGTCGTAGAAGAAGGAGGTCTGGTTGGTGGTCCGGCCAATGACGGCACGCGTCTTGAGCTTTTCCTCGCCATTGTCGATGTAGCTCGCGGTGAAGGCCGGCTGGTTGATGAAGACGCGCGGGCTGCCGAGATCGGAGGGCAGCCAGCGCAGTTCCTCCAGCGCCACTTCCACCTTCAGCAACTTGTCGGCCTTGGATGTTCCGGCCAGCGACGCGACGGTGCGCGGGCCGATGACGCCGTCGCCCTTCATGCCTGCCTTTTGCTGCACGGCCTTGATGACCGGGATCAGTTCCGGATCATAAACTTCGCTGGTGGCCAGCCTGGACAGGACCTCGCCATAGGCGCCGCCCATCTCGTCATCGAGATTGCGCGCGATCAGGGTCAGCAGCTTCGGCAGTTCGGGGCTGGTTTCGCCCGGCTTCAACAACAGTTTGGGGTCGACGACGATTTCGTTTTCCGCACTGGCCTGCAGCGCTTCCAGTTCGACGCGCAGCGCCTGGTATTCCGCATTCTGCGGGTGCCGCGATTCGAGATAGGTGCGCACCTGCTGGGTATGCGCCAGCGTTTTCAGCACGCCTTGCAGATCGAGCGGCTTGGCCGGGAAATCATAATAGCCGGTCATGCGGTTGGGATCGACGCGGCCGTTCTGGGCGTCGTGGGCATAGCGCAGCACACGCGCCGAAAGCGCCATCTCGAAACGGACGAGTTCTTTCAGTTGCGCATTGGCATCGGTCGTCGATGCGCCGGCAGCGGGCACTTCGACCGTATAGTCGGCGGGCGTGAGGCCATAGCTTGAAGCCTCGCCAAGCACCCGCACCGCATCCTGCGCACGGCTGTTGAGGCTGGTTCCGCTTATCCAGATGAAATCCGGATTGGCCGAGTAGTACGCGATCAGCGCCTTGGCGATGTCGGGCTCGGCTAAGAATTCGTAGTCGCCCAAGCTGGCAACCGCATCACGAAACGCGGCACCCGTAGCCGACGGGACGAAGGCGGCGTCCTGCGGTGTCGCCTGCGCCGGCGTCGCGGCCAATGCCGAGAAGTCGACGCGAACCAGCCGGTCGGCCTTGTAGGTGTAGTAGGACGGGCTGCTGATCTTCACATTGCCGCCGCCGCCACCGGACACTTTCGGCTTTGGCTTGTTCTTCGGTGGCGGGGGCGGAAACTCGCCTTTCGGCGCATGCCTGACGCCGCCGCCGAAAAGCATGTCGAAGAGCCCCTGCGCGCCTGCCTGGGGTACACCGAAAGCCAGCGTCGCCGTGATTGCCATCAGCGGCATCACGGTTGCTTTGTTTCCGAGGAATTTCATGAATCACCCGCTCCGGCCGCAACCGGTTCCCGTTCCGCACGCTCGATCGTCCCGCTCACCGCATGGCGGATGTAAGGCGCGACTATACTGATTCATACCGATTTCGTTAAGCTTTCATAAATTTTGGAAAGCCTGTTGCAGAACGGTTTCACAAGATCGTGACGGCTGGAGCGGAGGGTGGTTCCGCCCCAGCCGGAAATCCCCGCGGGATCAGGCGTTGGCGCCGCCGTCGATGGTCAGGGCAGCGCCGGTGACGAAGCGGCCTTCCGGGCCTGCGAGCCAGGCGACCATGCCGGCAATGTCGTCGGCCTTGCCGAAGCGCGGCGTTGCCATCTTCCGGCGCTGATGCTCGGCATGCGGGCCGTCGGCCGGGTTCATGTCGGTGTCGGTCGAACCGGGGTGGACGACATTGGCGGTGATGCCGCGCGGGCCGAGGTCACGCGCCAGCGCCTTGGTCAGGCCGACCAGCGCCGCCTTGCTGGCTGAATAGGCCGTGAGGCTGCCGTCGGCCCGCTCGGCAAGGTTGCTGCCGATCGAGATGATGCTGCCGCCCTCACCCATATGGGCGGCCGCGGCCTTGGAAGCGATGAATGGGGCCCGGAGATTGACCTCCATGGTCTCGTCGAAATCGGCGAGCGACAGCGTGTCGATTGGGGCGGCGCGCCAGATGCCGGCGCTGTTGACCAGGATGTCGAGCCGGCCAAAGGCGGTTACGGCGTCGTCGACTGCCTTGTCTAGGGCGACCGCATCGCGGTTGTCGGCTTTGATCGCGATGGCGCGGCCGCCCTTGGCCTCGATCTCGGCGACGACAGCGCGGGCCTGTTCCTCGCCATGCACATAGGTCAGCGCGACGCTGGCGCCATCGGCCGCCAGCCTCCGCGCAATCGCTGCGCCGATGCCGCGACTGCCGCCGGTGACGAGCGCGGCCTTGCCGTTCAATCTGCTGGAAGACATCGAATTCTCCTTTTATGTAATGATCGATACATAAATATCTGTCAGCCTTGCCCGCTGGCGTCAACTGAATTATGTATCGATCAACACAGAAAGAGCGTCATGTCGGAACGAGGCCGTCCCCGCACCTTCGATCGAACCGCAGCCCTGCGTTGCGCGATGCAGGTGTTTTGGGCGCGTGGTTACGAAGGTGCATCGATGAGCGAACTGACCGCCGCCATGGGCATCAACTCGCCCAGCCTCTACGCTGCCTTCGGCAGCAAGGAGGCGCTGTTCCTGGAGGCGACGGATTTTTACTCGCACACCGAGGGTGCCGACATCTGGCTGGCATTGGACGAGGCTCCGACCGCGCGGCAGGCGATCGAACAATTCCTGTGCCTGACGGCGAAAGCCTATGCGCAGAGCGATCGCCCGCAGGGCTGCCTGATCACGCTGGGCGCACTGCATCAGGATTCGAGCCGCGGCGCCATCTGCGACGATCTGCGCCGCCGTCGTGCCGAAAACCACACCGCCCTGCAAAAACGTCTGGAGCGCGGTATTGCCGAAGGCGAATTGCCGGCGGATTTCGACGCGAGCGCTGCCGCGACCTTCTTCGCCACGGTCCAGCACGGCATGTCGATCCAGGCGCGAGACGGCGCCTTGCACGCTGCCCTGCTGGCGACGGTTGCCGGGGCCATGGCTGCCTGGCAGACGTTGGCCGGCGGCAACGCGGCGTGACAAACGCCGGCTGGTGTGCTCGAAATCCGCCAGCAAGGCCGGGAGGGACGAGAGCGTGAAAAAGGGTTATCGCGAGCTGCTGGACGAGGCGAATGCCGTGATCGAGGTGGTTTCGCCGGAGGAAGCGGCCGGGCTGCTCGACGATGAAGACACCATCTTCGTCGATCTGCGCGATCCACGCGAAGTGGAACGCGACGGCCGGATTCCGGGCGCCAAGCATGTCACGCGCGGCATGCTGGAATTCTGGATCGACCCCGAAAGCCCTTACCACAAGCCGTTCTTCGCCTCGGGAAAGAGCTTCGTGTTCTTCTGCGCCGGCGGCTGGCGCTCTGCCCTGGCCACAAAGACGGCGCAGGACATGGGGCTTTCGCCGGTCAAGCACATCCTCGGCGGCTACACCGCCTGGAAGGCCGCCGGACTGCCGGTCGAACCCGGCGAGCAGAAGAAATAATCTCGACCGCCGCTCAATGCAGCAGCAATGGCTCGCGATGCGTCACGAAGCCGACCGCGCGTTCGACCACGCCCTTGTCGGCAAGAATGCGGCGATGGCCAAGCCCGTCGGCCCAGTAGAGCCGCACATGGCCGCCGGCACCGGCATAGCGCCTTGCGTGATCGGCCGAGACTTCGCGGTCGTCCGGCGCGTGGATGACCAGGGTCGGCACCGGTGCCTGGGCGAGCTGGCGGTCGCCGGTGAATTCGTGCAGCGGCCGGCCGGAAAGATGCTCGACCCGGTCCGCCATGGCGGCTTGCGAGCGCGGGCCGACATTCAACATATGACTGAAGTCGGCAAAGATCGCCGGCAGGGAACTTGGCGCCGCGATCAGCACCAGGCGTCCCGCCGCCAGCGGCGGGATGTTCTTGACCGAACCGGCGATGGCATTGGCGGCGACGGCGCCGCCGAAGGAATGGCCAACCGCCGCCGCGAACGGGCCGAACCATTCGCCGGCAACCCGCACCGCATCCACCGCATTGACCATGTTCAGGCGCCGGCCCTGCGACTGGCCGTGGCCAGGCAGGTCGAGCGAAACGACCCTGTAGCCGGCGGCGCGATAGCCTTCGATCAAGGCGCGCATATATTCGGTGCGCGAGCGCCAGCCATGGACGACGAGCACCGTGCCGACGGCCGCCCTGCCCGGCTCGGGCCGGAACTCGTGCACCATGACGCAGCCGGTCGCGGTCTTCAGCCGGTGATGACGCGCCTCGGTCATGAACCCCGTCGCACGCTCGACAGCGCGGCGCTCGCCATCGCTGAGCGCCTTGACATTCGGGGTGCGGCAGAACAATTCGAACGCCGCGCGTCCGCTGAGCCGCGGCGCGACACGCTCTGCCGCACCGAACACGCCCCGGATGACCTTCAGCCCGAATGATGCCATAGTGAGAATCCATCCATACGTTCAAGCATGAACATAATAGTTCAAAGATGAACAATAAACAAGAGCTGCCTTGGGACAACCCGCGTTTCCGCAACTGGGTCGCGGTGGCGCGCGCCTGCCATGTGCTTGAGCGCACGCTGGCGGTGAAACTTGCGCCGCTCGATTTGAAGCCGGCGCAGCTCGACGTGCTGATGAACCTCTATCGCCACCCCGGAATGTCGCAGCACGATCTTGCCCGCAAGCTGCTCGTCGGCCGCTCCAACATCACCATGCTGTTGCCGCAGCTGGAAGCGCGTGGCCTGCTGCGTCGCGAAGGCGACGAGAAGGACAAGCGCATCCTGCGGCTCGCGCTCACCGAGGCCGGCGAGGCGCTGCTGATGCAGGCGCTGAAAGTGCATATGGCGCTGATCGAGAAGGCGATGAGCCAGTCGACGCCGGAGCAATGCGACATGATCGGCGAGCAGATGCGCAAGATCTATGATGTGCTGAATGAGGCTTGAGCGCCCTTCAGCCCAACCTTACCACATCGTCTTCTTCGCCCGTTCCGGCCATTCCTTGTCGTAGGTTTCGCCGTCGATGTTCTTGCGGCTGGTGATTTCCAGGATCTGTCCGGGCGTCGGCAGCGACTTCGGCTCGACATGCCTTGCCGGGTTCCAGAGCTCGGAGCGGACGATGGCCCGGGCGCATTGGAAATAGACCGCATCGATGTCGACGACGGTCACCGATCGCGCCGCCTTGCCGTCCACCGTGAATGACGCGCACAGCGCTGTATCCGTTGTGATGTGGGCGCGGCCATTGACGCGCAGCGTCGTGCCGGAGCCCGGCACCAGGAACAGCAGGCCGACGCGTGGGTCGCGAATGATGTTTTTCAGCGAATCGGCGCGGTTGTTGCCGCGTCGGTCCGGCATCATCAGCGTTTTCGGATCATGGATGCGCACGAAGCCGGCGAGATCGCCGCGCGGCGAGCAATCAAGCCCCTCCGGCCCGCTGGTCGCCAGCGCGACAAAGGGCGAGGCTTCGATGAAGGCGGCATATTCGGGAATGATGTGGTCGAGTTCCTTGACCAGCGAGGCCTCGCCTGGAACGCCATAGAGTGCCTCGAGCTGCTCGACCGTGGTGATGACGGACATGTTTTCGCCTCCAAACCTTTGCCGGCGCTACCCCAGATCGATGACATCTTCACGACAGCGATGCCCTAGCGGTCCCGGCTAAGGCCCTTTTCCGCAAGCTCCGCGAGATAGGCTTCCCAGCGCGCATCCTTCTCGTGGCCGAGCGTATGCAGGTAATTCCAGGTGAAGATGCCGGTGTCGTGGAAATCGTCGAAGGTGATGCGCACGGCGTAGTTGCCGACCGGCTCGATCTTCAGGATCGCCACATTGCGCTTGCCGGGGACCGTCACCCGCTGATCCGGCGAATGGCCCTGCACTTCGGCCGATGGCGAGGCGACGCGCAGCAGTTCCGCCGGCAGTTCGAACGGATGGTGGTCGGGAAAGGTGACGGACAGAAGTTTGCGGTCCTTGGAAACCCTGAGTTCTTTCGGTGCGGTCATGCTGTTCGATCCCGTGTCATCCGCCCTTCCCTACGCCGCTTCGCCAAACGGGAAAAGGTCTGATGAGACCGACCGACATGCGATGTCGGCTGAGAGATGTTACCAAAGATCGAGAGGCGCTATCTTGAACAGCAGGCCGGATCGTATCACATAGCGGTATATAACGAAGCCGTTCACGGCCACGGGAAGCGCTTGAAGCATGGACATGATTGATCCTTTCGGCCGCACGATCAGCTATCTCCGCGTGTCGGTTACCGACCGCTGCGATTTCCGCTGCACCTATTGCATGGCCGAGGACATGGCCTTCCTGCCTAAGAAGGACCTGCTGTCGCTGGAAGAGCTCGACCGGCTGTGCACGGTTTTCATCGAAAAGGGCGTCAGGCGATTGCGGCTGACCGGCGGTGAGCCGCTGGTGCGCAAGAACATCATGCATCTGGTGCGCCAGCTGTCGCGGCATCTCGAAAGCGGCGCGCTGGAAGAACTGACGCTGACCACCAACGGCTCGCAGCTGTCGCGCTTTGCCGCCGAACTCGCCGATTGCGGCGTCAGGCGCATCAACGTCTCGCTCGATACGCTCGATGCCGACAAATTCCACAAGATCACCCGCTGGGGCCATCTCGACAAGGTCATGCAAGGCATCGATGCCGCGCAGGCGGCCGGGCTCAAGGTCAAGCTCAACGCAGTGGCGTTGAAGGATTTCAACGACGCCGAGCTGCCCGAGATGATGCGCTGGGCGCATGGCCGCGGCATGGACCTGACGGTCATCGAAACCATGCCAATGGGCGAGATCGATGCCGACCGCACCGACCAGTATTTGCCGCTGTCGCTGCTGCGCGCGTCGCTCGAACGCCAGTTCACGCTGACCGACATTCCCTTCAAGACCGGCGGCCCGGCGCGCTACGTCCAGGTCGCCGAGACCGGCGGACGGCTCGGCTTCATCACGCCGATGACGCATAATTTCTGTGAGAGCTGCAACCGCGTCCGGCTGACCTGCACCGGCACCCTCTATATGTGTCTCGGCCAGGAAGATGCCGCCGATCTGCGCGCGCCCTTGCGCGCCTCGGAAGGCAACGAGCTGGTCGCCGAAGCTATAGACGAAGCCATCGGCCGCAAGCCCAAGGGCCATGACTTCATCATCGACCGCCGCACCAGCCGCCCATCGGTGTCACGCCACATGAGCGTCACTGGCGGCTGATCTTTCCGTGAAATTCATGCAATATCGCTTCGGGATCATGACTTCGAGGCGAGCATGCGGCTGCACTCTTCATTCCTGGTCATTGCGACAATGGCAGCAACCAGTGCGGTCGCCGCGCCATTCACCTATGTGAACGATCGCTTCGGCACTGTCTGCACCTTTCCCGACGACGTCTTCACCGATCGCCAGCCGGAGCCCGACAATGGCGACGGACAGCAATGGCTGAGCGCCGATGGCGCCAGCCTGATCTGCTCGGGCATCCTCAACGTCGACGACGACACGCCGAAAGGCTTTGTCGCGGCGGAGAAGGCGAGCAAGAAGCCGGGCTACAAGGTCACCTACAGCAAGGCCGGAAAGGACTGGGCCGTGCTGTCGGGCCTGAGGGATGGAAAGATATTCTACGAGCGACGTCTGTTTGGGAAAGACGGTATCATCCGTACGGTCTGGGTCGACTACCCGCCGGCGCTGAAGTCGAAATACGATCCGCTGGTCGGCGCCATCGCCGGCAGTCTCAAGGGGCCATGACGGTTTCGGACCACACCCCAGAAAAAGTCTTGTTCGCGAACCGCAGCCGGATTTACGGCCAGTCTGTTCCAGCCTAGCCTTCCCCTGGAAGCTGCTCTTCGCTCGCAGGGGGATACACCATGCGCAAACTCGTTCTTTCTCTGGCACTGCTTGGCCTCGCGGCCGTGCCCGCGGCGGCGCAGTCGATCGGCGGCACCTATACGGTCGCCGGCACCAACTTCGACGGCTCGGCCTATGGCGGCGAAGCCACCATCACGCTGACCAGCGGGACGACCTGCGCGATCCATTGGGAAACTGGTGGCTCATCTTCCGACGGCATCTGCATGCGCAACGATGATGCCTTCTCCGCCGGCTATGTCATGGACAAGGACATTGGCCTCGTCGTCTACAAGGTGGCGGCGGACGGTTCGCTGCACGGTCTTTGGACGATCGCCGGCAAGGAAGGCAATGGCACCGAGGTGCTTACGCCGAAGAAGTAAGTTCGCCATCGCAGGCGATATTCCGGGCCACAAACAAGGCTGTGGCCCAGTCCTTTGCTGTTGCTGTTTCATGCCCGACTGTTACAGGCTTGCTGCCTAAAGCGCGTCGCGTTTGAACGGATTCAGGCCACGCGCTTCAGGTCTTTGTTTCTTATGCATGTCGTTTCCCCAAAACCGAGGTCACTTTTGGGCGATATGTATTAGCAGAACCGGTAGCCGTCTTGCCCCTGTCTCCAAATCTTCACGGCGCGTTGTTCATGATGGTGGCGATGGCCGGCTTCACCCTCAACGACGCCATAACCAAATACTCGTCGCAATCGATGAACATGGCGC
>NZ_RZPI01001009.1:0-1292 GCF_003998715.1 Mesorhizobium sp. M7A.F.Ca.CA.002.15.2.1 | reverse complement strand
CTGCCTGGCGGCCGATGAGCGGCGGCGCGGCTTGGGCGGCGCCGCAGTGTCGACGGACGTGTCGTCAGTGGCTGCCGGCGGGTCAAAGAGGCTGCCGGTCGCGGTGGCGTCGCCAGTGTCAGCGTCGTCAGGCACGGCACCGGCGCTGGCCGGCAGATAGGTGCGGGCCGGCGCGTTGTCCTGCGCGGCGTTGGCCGGCTGTTGACCCTGCGCTGCCAAGGCCAGCTGTCTCGCCTTGCGCTGCTGGTCGGACAGGATCGCCGATTCCGAAACTTCGCCGCGCAGTTCGGTTTCCTGGGCATGGAGCGCCGTTGGGCGCAGCAAGGCAAACATGCTGGTTGCCAGCAGCAAGGCGCAGACCGCCTTGCCCCCACGTCCCGTCGAATTTTCTGGCTGGACCCCGGACATCGCCACCACTGCTTGCGCGGCGCACGCGCGCCATACTTACCGAACCGTAAATGGGGATGGTTAACGGAGGGTTGAGGCAGCGGCCCGTCAGCTGCCTGAAGCGCTGATTTCCAAAGGGATTCATACCGCGTGCGTTTTCTCGCCTGCCGTCGTCTGAACCACCGCACACGTTCGGGCGATATGCCTGGGGCCATTTCCGTTGGACAGCGCGCCGGCAAAGCGCTAATCGCATCAGCCATGCATGCGGGATCCCTGGATAAGAAGCCTTTGGACAGGCAAGCCTCGATCGCTTCGGCGCTGAGGACGGTGGCGACAGAACAGGCCGGTGTCGCAGCCCTCGCCGAGGCGCTGGAGAATGGGCTGGCCGCGCCTTTCGCCCAGGCGGTCGAGATGATCTCGGGGATTGAAGGCCGGCTCATCGTCACCGGCGTCGGCAAAAGCGGCCATATCGGTTCGAAGATCGCCGCGACGCTGGCCTCGACCGGCACGCCGGCTTTCTTTGTCCATCCCGCCGAAGCCAACCACGGCGATCTCGGCATGATCGCCAGGGACGACGCCATCATCGCCATGTCGTGGTCGGGCGAAAGCAAGGAACTGATGGGCATCGTCGCCTATTCCAGGCGCTTTTCCATTCCGCTGATCGCCATCACCGCCGGAGAGACATCGGCGCTGGCGCGGGCGGCGGACGTGGTGCTGCTTTTGCCGCGCGCTCCGGAGGCCTGTCCGCATGGCCTGGCGCCAACGACATCGACGCTGCTGCAACTGGTGATGGGCGACGCGCTGGCGATCGCGCTGCTCGAAGCACGCGGCTTCACGCCGGACCATTTCCGCACCTTTCACCCGGGCGGCCAGCTCGGCGCCAATTTGACGCAGATCCGCGAGAT
>NZ_RZPI01001008.1:0-1295 GCF_003998715.1 Mesorhizobium sp. M7A.F.Ca.CA.002.15.2.1 | reverse complement strand
AGCGGCAACAACAACAAGGCGATCGGACAAGGCTCCGTGGCGCTGGGCAACGGCTCGACCGCCGGTGCGGCCGGCCTCGCGGGCAATGTCGCGCTCGGCAATGGCGCCTCGGCAGCAGCGAGTTCCGGCGATGTCGCGCTCGGCTCTGGCTCGGTGACCGCGACGGCGGTCGGCACGGCCAGTGGGGTGGTCAACGGCACGACCTACGCCTTCCAGGGCACCAACCCGACCTCGACGGTCAGCATCGGCGCGCCCGGTGCGGAGCGCACCATCACCAATCTGGCGGCGGGGCGGATCAGCGCGCTCTCGACCGACGCGATCAACGGCTCGCAGCTCTTCGCCACCAATCAGGCCGTCGACGCCATTGGCGCCGTCGTCAACAACATCAATGTCGGCGGCATCAAGTATTTCCACGCCAATTCGACGGCGGCGGATTCGTCGGCGACGGGTGCGGAATCGGTTGCGATCGGACCTCTCTCGACTGCGGCAGGGGCGAACGCCATCGCGGCCGGCAACAATGCGAGTGCCTCCGGCCTCGACGCAACGGCGTTTGGATACATATCCAAGGCCTCGGGCGACTTCAGCACCGCCGTCGGACCGAATGCCAACGCGACAGGCTTGTCCAGCACCGCGGTCGGCCAGAACGCGTTTGCTACCGCCGGGCAAGCGACCGCTCTCGGCAAGCAAGCGAATGCCAGCGCCGCGGATGCGGTCGCGTTGGGACCCAACGCCACAGCCGGCAACGCAGGCGCCGTGGCGCTCGGCTCCGGCAGTGTCACCGACGTCGCCGTCGGCACGCCCAGCGCGGTGATCAACGGCACGACCTACGCCTTCCAGGGCACTACTCCGACCTCGACGGTCAGCATCGGCGCGGCCGGTGCGGAACGCACCATCACCAATGTCGCCGCGGGGCGGATCAGCTCGACGTCGACCGATGCGATCAACGGTTCGCAGCTCGCCGCCACCAACCAGGCCGTCGACGCCATCGGCGCCGTCGTCAACAACATCAATGTCGGCGGCGGCATCAAGTATTTCCATGCCAACTCGACGGCGGCGGACTCTTCGGCGACGGGCACGGACTCGGTCGCGATCGGACCCGTCGCGACCGCAACGGGGACGAACGCCATCGCGGCCGGTGTCAATTCGAGCGCCTCCGACGCCAACGCCTCGGCCATCGGCAGCGGCGCCGTCGCATCGGCGCTCGACGCAACGGCGATGGGCTACATATCCAAGGCCTCGGGCCAATTCGCCACCGCCGTCGGCGCCAACGCCAATGCCACAGGCCTGTCCAGCAC
>NZ_RZPI01001007.1:0-1299 GCF_003998715.1 Mesorhizobium sp. M7A.F.Ca.CA.002.15.2.1 | reverse complement strand
GGCACCCCGCCGGTAACAGAAGTCCCTGAGGGACCAGGCCCGCGAGCGCAATCCGAACTGAGAATTTAAACCGTGGCATGGACGAGGTCCCGGCCGCGCTGAGCAAGGTTTGCCGTTTTGGCAGCCCTGCCAAGGCAAATGAGAGAGGATTCATCATGCTGATCTCCCAGATCCTTGACGACGCCGAGACCATCCGCGTCGTCGCCCGCAATGGCGGCAAGACCCGGATCATCAATGGCGCCCGCAGCGTCTATTCGCTGGCGATGGAGGCCGCCCGCACCGGCGTCGGCCTCGTCGCGCTGATCGAACGCAAGGGGCTTGGCGAGACGGTCGATCTCGAGGCCGCTTACAAGAAGGGGCGGCTGCTGTCGCCGATCAATCACCCCGATCCGGCGCATCTGCACCTGACCGGCACCGGGCTGACGCATCTCGGCTCCGCCGCGACGCGCGATTCCATGCACAAGAAGCTGAGCGCCGACGGCGAGGAGCAGCTCACCGATTCCATGAAGATGTTCCGCATGGGGCTGGAGGGCGGCAAGCCGGCGAAAGGCCAGATCGGCGTGCAGCCGGAATGATTCTACAAAGGCAACGGCACGATGGCGGTGGCACCAGGCGCCGCACTCCTGTCACCGGCCTTTGCCAAGGACGCCGGCGAAGAGCCCGAGGTCGCCGGCATCTACGTCATCGGCGACGACGGCGCACCTTTCCGCGTCGGCTTCACGCTGTCGAACGAGTTTTCCGACCACGTCACCGAGCGCGTGAACTATCTGTTCCTCGCGCATTCCAAGCTGCGCAACGCCTCGTTCGGGCCGGAGATCCTGATCGGCGACCTGCCGTCCGACATCCGCGGCACCTCGCGCATCGTGCGCGACAGCGAGGTGCTGTGGGAAAAGCCGTTCCTGTCCGGCGAAGCGAACATGTCGCACACCATCGCCAATCTCGAACATCATCATTTCAAATACGCGGCCTTCCGCCAGCCGGGTGACGTGCATGTGCACATGTTCGGCACGGCGACGCTGTCCTTCGCCGACGGCATCACGACCGAGGCCGGCGATGTCTTCGAGATCGAGGCCGGGGATTTCGGCCTGCCGCTGCGCAACCCGCTCGAGATCGAGCAGCCGGTGAAGGTGGCTGTGAAGGCGCTTTGAGAGCGCGCCTTTTCCTTCTCCCCAAGTGGGAGGTGGATCGGCGCGTTAGCGCCGAGACGGATGAGGGGTGTTCCAGCGGAGTGAAACGTTGGCGTTCCCTGGAACACCCCTCATCCGTCGCCTCCGGCGACACCTTCTCCCACAAGGGGAG
>NZ_RZPI01001006.1:0-1299 GCF_003998715.1 Mesorhizobium sp. M7A.F.Ca.CA.002.15.2.1 | reverse complement strand
GAATGCGCCGGGGTGGCCCAGGCGACCGAAAGACTGAAGATCGCCGGCGCCAAACGCGTGCACATGCACCTCGATATGGACGTGCATGATCCCCGCGAGTTGCAGGCCAACCGCTATATCACTTCGGGCGGCCCGAGCCCGGAGCAGTTGCGCGACGCCACTTGCGCCATGGCGCTTGCGGTGCCGGTCGTCGGCATCACCGTCTCCGCCTACGATCCGGCTTTCGACGCGCAGGCCGATGTTCCGCCGCTGGTCGGCCAGTTGCTGAACGATCTCATCGCCACGATAGAGGGCCGCTGATGCTGAAAGCCCGTGTCATCCCCTGTCTCGACGTCAAGAACGGCCGTGTCGTCAAGGGCGTCAACTTCGTCGATCTCGTCGACGCCGGCGATCCGGTCGAGGCGGCCAAGGCCTATGACGCGGCCGGCGCCGACGAGCTTTGCTTCCTCGACATCACTGCTTCGTCGGACAATCGCGAGACCATCTTCGACGTCATCGCACGCACCGCCGAACAATGTTTCATGCCGCTGACCGTCGGCGGCGGCGTGCGCCAGGTCGCCGACATCAGGAAGCTGCTCTTGGCCGGCGCGGACAAGGTGTCGATCAACACGGCGGCGGTGAAGAACCCGGACTTCGTTGCCGAGGCTGCCGACAAGTTCGGCAACCAGTGCATTGTCGTCGCCATCGACGCCAAGAAAGTGTCCGCCACCGGTGAGGCCGACCGCTGGGAGATCTTCACCCATGGTGGGCGCGAAAAGACCGGCATCGACGCGGTCGAGTTCGCGCGGAAAATGGTCGATCGCGGCGCCGGCGAGATCCTGCTGACCTCGATGGATCGCGACGGCACCAAGGCCGGCTACGACATCGCGCTGACCCGCGCGATATCAGACGCCGTGCGCGCGCCGGTCATCGCTTCCGGCGGCGTCGGCACGCTCGACCACATGGTCGAAGGCATTCGCGACGGCCATGCCGGTGCGGTGCTGGCCGCGTCCATCTTCCATTTCGGTACCTACACGATAGCGCAGGCCAAGGCGCATATGGCCGCCGCAGGGCTGCCGATGCGGCTGGACTCTGTGAATAATCGGCCCTAAAGCATGATCCCGAAAAGTGGGAACCGGTTTTCGGAAAAGATCATGCCTAAACAAGCAGATAGATGGCGCCATGGCTGAGTTTTCGCTGTCAGGTCTTGAAGAAACCATCAGGGAACGCGCCCATTCCGGCGACCCGGACTCGTGGACGGCAAAACTGTTCGCGCGCGGCATCGACAAGGCGGCGCAGAAACTCGGCGAGGAAGCAGTC
>NZ_RZPI01001005.1:0-1301 GCF_003998715.1 Mesorhizobium sp. M7A.F.Ca.CA.002.15.2.1 | reverse complement strand
CCGCCTTCATGCTGCCAAGAATCTCCTGGCCCTTGGCGCTCTCGAAATTCGTGTAGAAGACAAACCCGCTTTCATCGAACCCCTTGAGCAAAACCATGCGCACATCCGGCATGCCGTCGGCATCGACGGTCGCCAGAGCCACGCCGTTGGGGTCGTTCGGCTCGCTTTTCGTGGCGTCGTCCAGCCATGCGGCAAACAGGCGAAACGGCTCGGCAGCCTCGGTAAAGTCACCGCTTGTTAACTCAGTGTCACTCATAGTTTTTCTCAAATTGTCACGAAGATTCTTACAAAGCCAAGATTCTTAACGAAGCAAGGGGGAGGCTGCCGATTGTCGCTTATCGCGCAAGCTTTTGACAGCAGGCAATGGAGCGTTATCGCTTCGGCCAGCGCGAAAGCCGCGATCGTGGCGGTCGCCTTGCCGCTTGCCGCTTGTGGCGCCGGCGGCTTCAGCCTGGAAAAAGCCGAAGTCGACCGCTCGATCCTGACCAGCAGCACATCGGCCTCGGCCGCGCCGGCCAGTCTGGATCGCGACTCCGACCAGACGACGATCGGCAATGCAGTCTCCTCGGCCGACATCGAGCAGCTCGGCGGGCAGGCCGTCCCATGGGCCAATGCCGGTACCGGCTCGCGCGGTTCCATCACCGATCTGGCGGAATTGAAGGACAACGGCCAGACCTGCCGCCGCTTCAAGGCCTCGCGCGAAAGCTTTGACGGCGTTGCCATGTTCGAAGGCGAACTGTGCCTGGCCAGCGCCGGCGGCTGGCGCATGCAGGACTTCAAGGCGCTCTGATTTTCCGCGTCTGATATGCGGCTCCAGCACTGGAATTTCTTCCTATGGGAGCGCATATAAGAGGCAACCAGAGACTCAACTCTTCTCCAGGGCAGTAAGCATGCGCGACCCCTATGAGGTGCTGGGCGTTGCCAGGAACGCATCGGCCAAAGACATAAAGTCGGCGTACCGGAAACTCGCCAAAAAGCATCATCCGGACCAGAATCCGAATGATCCAAAGGCGAAGGACCGTTTCGCCGCAGCCAACCAGGCCTACGAGATCGTCGGCGACGAAAAGAATCGCGCCGCTTTCGATCGCGGCGAGATCGACGCTGACGGCAAGCCGCGATTCCAGGGCTTTGAGGGCGCTGCCGGTGGCGGCGATCCGTTTGGCGGCTTTCGCCGGCAGCAAGGTCCGGGCGGCTCGCGGTTCGAATTCCGCTCCGGTCGACCCGGTGGCGATCCGTTCGACGGCAACAGCGACATCTTCAGCCAGATTTTTGGCGACACTTTTTCCGGCGCGCGCGGTCCC
>NZ_RZPI01001004.1:0-1305 GCF_003998715.1 Mesorhizobium sp. M7A.F.Ca.CA.002.15.2.1 | reverse complement strand
GATCAGCGCCAGTGCCCGATAGGTGCTGAGCGTTCCCAACGTGACGATGAAGGGCTGCAGCCCAACATGGGCGACGAGCACGCCGTTGACGAGGCCGCAGGCAAGACCAATGGCGAAGCCGGCGGCGATGGCCAGCGGAAACGGCACGCCGGCGACCATCATAGAGGCCGAGATGACGGCCGAGAGTGCTGCCGTCGGCCCGACCGACAGGTCGATGCCGCCGGAGATGATGACCAGCGTCATGCCCAGCGCCAGACAGGCATTGATGCTCGACTGCTGCAGGATGTTGATCAGGTTGCGCTCGGCGAAAAAGCCGGGCACCAGCGCGCCGAACACGGCCAGGATCACGACAAGCCCGATCAGCGTGCCGGCGTCGCGCATGGAAACACCGCGCAGGAATTCGGCCTGGGACCGCACCAGAGTGGCATCCGACATATCCGTCACCTACTGCCTTGCCGGCTGTGCGGCCGGCGTTTGCGTTTGCGGGATGGCGTGCGCCGCGATCGCCTGTTCTGAGAGATTTGCCCTATCGAGTTCGGCGGCGATGGTGCCGTCGCGCATGACCAACACGCGGTCGGCAAGCCGGATCACCTCGGGCAGTTCGGAGGAGACGACGACCACCGCATGGCCCTCGGCGGCGAGTTCCTCGATCAGATGATAGATCTCCGCCTTGGCGCCGACATCGATGCCGCGCGTCGGCTCGTCGAACAAGAGGATGCGTGTTCCCGCCGCCAGCCAGCGGCCGATGATCGCCTTCTGCTGGTTGCCGCCGCTGAACAGGCGGATCGGCCGGTCGAGCAGGAATGGGCGCAGATTGACGCGGCTCATCTTCTCGGCCGCCACCTGTTTCAACCTGGCGTGATCGATGAGGCCGCGCGGCGCGAACACGGCCATCGAGGCCAGCGCCATATTGCTGGTGATCGAGCGCAGCGGCACGATGCCTTCGCGTTTGCGCTCCTCCGGCACCAGTCCGACGCCGGCGGCAATCGCGTCACGCGGGCTGAAGAACCGTGCCGCCTTGCCGTCGATTGCAATCGTCCCGGCCGTGGCGCGATCGGCGCCGGCCAAGAGCCGCAGCAGTTCAGTGCGGCCGGAACCGACCAGGCCGGCAATGCCCAGCACCTCGCCGCGATGCAGATCGAACGACACGTTGCGCACCTTCGTCGCCGAGGAGAGGCCACGCGCGCTCAGCATGACCTTGTTCGTGGCATGGGAATTATGCTGCTCCTGCGCCAGTTCGCGGCCGACCATCATCGCCACGACCGCTTTCTCCGACAGGTCGTTCAGATCGACGGAATCGACGAC
>NZ_RZPI01001003.1:0-1309 GCF_003998715.1 Mesorhizobium sp. M7A.F.Ca.CA.002.15.2.1 | reverse complement strand
GATCTGCCGGCGGCGCGAAGCTTCCTCGCCCTTGATGCGCAGCCCGAACTCGACGTTCTGGCGTACGGTGAGCCAGGGAAACAGCGCGTATTGCTGGAAGATCATGCCGCGCTCCGGACCCGGCCCCTCGACCGCCTTGCCATCGACCAGCACGGTGCCCTCGCTCGGCTTCAGCAGGCCGGCCGCGATGTTGAGCGCGGTCGACTTACCGCAGCCGGACGGACCGACGACGGTGACGAATTCGCCGTCGGCGATGTCGAGCGACAGCCGGTCAAGCGCGACGAAGGCATTGTCCTTGAGGTCGAACCGGCGCGTGACCTTGTCGAAGACGATCTTGGGCGGCATCACACGCGCTCCTGCCAGACGGTCAGCCGGCGCTCGATCACCAAAAGGATGCGATCCATGGCAAGGCCGAGAAGGCCGATGGTGATCAGGCTGACGAAGATGGTCGGCAGGTCGTAGTAGAGTTGCGCCTGCTGCATGCGGAAACCGAGGCCGGTCTGCGCGGCGATCAGTTCGGCGGCCACCAGCGTCGCCCAGGCCGAGCCGAGGCCGATGCGCACGCCGACCAGGATGAACGGCGTCGATGCGGGAATGATGACGCGCAGGAAGATGGTCATGTCCTTGGCGCCGAGCACGCGCGCGGCGTTGATCATCGTCTTGTCGACGCTGATGACGCCCTGATAGGTGGCGACGACGCCGGCCAGGAAGGAGGCCAGGAAGATGACGAAGATCTTCGGCGTCTCGTCGATGCCCATCGTTACGATCGCCAGCGGAATGATGGCCAGCGGCGGGATCATGCGGAAGAACTGCAGATACGGCTCGATAAGCGAGCGCGCGACCTTGTACCAGCCCATGACGAAGCCGACCGGGATCGCCAGGATGACGCCGAGGAGAAAGCCGGTCATCACCCGAGCAAGGCTCGACATGATGTCGGTGGCGAGCTGCCCGTTTGCGATCAGATCGATAAACCTGGACGCAACCTGTGGCGGTGGCGGCAGGCCCACCGCGCCGCCCGCCGTCAACACCCACCAGATGGCGATGCCGGCGACGAGACCGCAGAGATTGAGCGCGAGACCGCGATAGTCGATACCCCGATCCTCGTTCGAGCCGCCGCCGGAGCGTGTCGTCTTCGACGCTTCGCTCATCGCGACACCCCCGAATAGAAAAAATGGTCGAGCGCCGCCGCAGCAGCACCGATGGCGCCGGCACCAGGACCGAGGCTCGACCGCTCGACCCGCAGCACGTCGCGCATCGGCGGCAGGACGCGTGGCGGAACGCCCCGCCTTATATGATCGATGAAGCTTTC
>NZ_RZPI01001002.1:0-1310 GCF_003998715.1 Mesorhizobium sp. M7A.F.Ca.CA.002.15.2.1 | reverse complement strand
AATCTGCGCCGCGCGATGGAGGCGATTCCCGCCGAGGCCAAGGCATCGGGTGACGCCGGCTTCAAGGCGCTGATCGAAGGCGTCGACCTCACCGAGCGCGCCATGCTGTCGGCGCTGGAACGGCATGGGGTCAAGAAGCTCGCGCCGGAAGGCGAGAAGTTCGATCCCAATTTCCACCAGGCGATGTTCGAAGTGCCCAATCCGGACGTCCCGGCCAACACCGTGGTCCAGGTCGTGCAGCCGGGCTATTCGATCGGCGACCGCGTGCTGCGCCCGGCTATGGTCGGCGTCGCCAAAGGCGGTCCGAAGTTTGCCGCCGCTGAAGCGCCGGTCGAGCCGGGGCCGGTAAACGAGCAGGCTGAGAAAGATGCATAGTTAAGGGAGTAGGGCAGTAGGGCAGTAGGGAAAAGGGCAATCGCACCTTCCGTGCGGCTTCGTGCTAAACATACTGCCCTACTGCCCTATTCCCTTACTCCCCTGGCCTGCCATGAACCCCATCGCGCTTCTCGACTATGCCGGTGTCGCCGTCTTCGCGGCGACGGGGGCGCTTGCGGCTTCGCGCAAGCAGCTCGACATTATCGGCTTCCTGTTCCTGGCCAGCGTCACCGGGATAGGTGGCGGCACGCTTCGCGACGTCATCCTCAACCTGCCGGTTTTCTGGGTCGCCAACTCCGGCTATGTGCTGGTCTGCGCCGCGGTTGCGGTGCTGGTCTTCTTCAGCGCGCATCGTGTCGAATCGCGCTGGAAATGGCTGCTCTGGCTCGACGCCATCGGGCTCGCCGCTTTTTCGGTGATGGGCGCGGCCAAGGGGCTTGCGATTACCGGTTCGCCGGTCGTCTCCGTCATCACCGGCGTGCTCACCGCCACTTTCGGCGGCATTCTGCGCGATCTTCTTGCCGGCGAGCCATCGGTGCTGCTCAGGCCCGAAATCTATGTCACGGCGGCCCTTGCAGGTGCCGGCCTTTACACGCTTGGCGATCTTGCCGGACTGCCGCCGCTCGCCTCGGACCTTGCCGGTTTTGCTGCGGCGTTCCTTGTGCGTGGCGGCGCGCTCAAATTCGGCTGGTCGTTTCCGTCCTACAAGAGCCGGCCCGGCAGGCGGCCGGAAGATATTTTGTGAAAAGGAAGCGAATAGCGAATAGGGGTTGAACGAGATAGCTCCCGCTACTTTCTATTCGCTAGCCTCACGCAGCGAAGCGCTGGGCTTCCCCGCCATAATAGTTGACGTAGCGTGCGCCGATCTCCTTGACCGGCATCACGACGAACACATCGACCGTCGAGAATTCGCGATCGATGACGCAGCCGTCGCC
>NZ_RZPI01001001.1:0-1311 GCF_003998715.1 Mesorhizobium sp. M7A.F.Ca.CA.002.15.2.1 | reverse complement strand
ACAGCACCGTTGGCCTGGTTGGCGGCGGTGGCGGTCGCGGTGCCGTCGCTGTTGGCGATGTTGTTGGCGCCGCCGGTGAAGGCGCCGGTGCCGCTGGCATAGCTGGGATCGCCGATGGAGACCGCGCCGTTGCCAAAGGCGGTGTTGCCGGACCCGATCGAGACCGCCTTGCCGCCGGTCGCCACCGCATTGGTGCCCATGGCCACCGCCTCGGCGGAATCGGCCTTGGCGCTCGTGCCCATGGCGATGGCGTCCTGCGCGCTCGCATTGGCCGACTTACCAACCGCGGTGCTGTTTATGCCGCTCGCCGTGGCGCCCAAGCCTAGCGCGCTCGCGCTCGCTGCGGTCGCGGTGGCGTTGTTGCCGAGCGCGGTCGCCGAGACGTCCGTGGCCTGGGCTCCCGAGCCCGCCGCGACCGAGCCTACTCCACTCGACACGGCCGAATTGCCCAGGGCCAATGCGAAATTGCCCGAAGCCGTGGCGACGTTGCCGAACGCCGCCGAGTTTGACGCCGATGCATTTGCCTGGGGACCGACGGCGGCGGCATTGAGGCCGGCGGCTTGGGCCTGGAAGCCCACGGCTGTCGAACTGGTACCACTCGCAACCGAGGAAGCGCCCATTGCGGTAGCGAAACCGCCGGAAGAGACCGCATTGGTGCCGATCGCGATGCTGTTGGGCAAGGCCGTGTTGGCCTGAACGCCCGCCTGCGCGCCTAGGCCGAGCGCGATAGACTGGTTGCCCCAGGCGCCGGCGTTCCTACCCATCGCCGTGGCGCTCGTGCCCGTCGACTGGCTTTGGCGCCCGATCGCAATGCTGTCAACCTGAGACGCCAGCACGTCCGTGCCGATGGCGACGGCGCTCTCTTGAAGGGCGCCCTTTCCCGCTGCGGTTCGGTTGCCAAGATTGATGGCGTTGATCGCGGTCGAGGTCGCCTGGAAGCCGATGGCGATAGAGTTCTGCTGGCTTGCGACGGCGCTATTCCCTTGGGCAAGCGCATCCAGCCCGGACGCTGTCGCCCCAAACCCGAGCGCGGTGGCGCGCAGCCCGGTCGCCCGGGTAACATAGCCGATCGCCGTCGAGTTCGTTCCGTCGGCGCGCGCGTTCAGGCCAAAGGCGGCCGAGCCTGCGGCTGCGACCGAGTTGACGCCAATGGAGCTTGCTCCGTCTCCGACAGCCTGGGCGTTCCCGCCTATCGCGAGGGCGTTGACGCCGTTCGCGCCGGAGATGACACCTATGCCTATGGCATTGAGGCCATTGACACCCATCGCATAGCCGATGGCGATCGTGCCGTCGCCCGTTGCACTGTTGGAG
>NZ_RZPI01001000.1:0-1324 GCF_003998715.1 Mesorhizobium sp. M7A.F.Ca.CA.002.15.2.1 | reverse complement strand
GCACCAACTGACCGACAAGGGTAATCATGTTGAGGCCAAGGGCGACGGCGATTTCGCTCGCTTCCTGCCTGAGAATCTCAAGCCGCTGTTTGCCGGCAAGACCAGCTTCGATGTCGCCGGCACCGCCACATCGGCCGGTGGCGTCAGTGTCGACCGCGCCAACATCGACAGCGATGCGGTGCACGGCACCGCGACCGGCATTGTCGATCCTGCCGGCGCCAGCGACCTCTCGATCGAACTCGCCGCCAAGGGTCCGCCCGTTGTGATCAGCGTCGGCAGCAAGGCGCAACCGATCACGCTGGCGATCAGCAATGCCACCGCCCGCGCCTTCGGCGACGGCAAGGCACCGATCATCGACATCGGCGCCTCCTTCGTCTCCATCGTCGCCGGCGGCACGCGGCTGGATGATCTGGCGGCGCAGATCCATTCCGACGGCTTTGACATCCAGAACCGCGCCGGGCCGGTCACCGTCAAGCTGCAGGCAGGTGGCCTCAACACCGACGTGGCGACGCTGGCGCCGCTGATCACCGGCAAGATCGATGTCGATCTGGCCGGGTCGGTCAGCAAGGATGCCATTGCCATCGACCAGGGCACGCTGCGCTCCGACGCGCTCAACGCCTCTCTGACGGCGACGGTGGCGCTTGCCGACCTGTCGATGCAGCTGAAGATGAACGCGGATGCCGTGGCGACGGCCTTTCCGCCGCAGATCGCCTCGGTGCTTGGCGCTCGGGTGAAATTCTCGGCCACCGCGGCCCGCGATCCGCAGGGATCCTTCGCCGCCAACTCGATCGAATTCACGTCCGGCACGCTCAGCGCCGCCGGCACGGCCAGCATGCAGGGCACCGACATCCGGGCCGACATCAAGGGCAAATTGGGCGACGTTTCCGTGCTGTCGCCGACAGTCGGCGTGCCGGTTGCCGGTGGCGTCGATTTCGCGCTGTCGGCAAGCGGCGCGATGACGGCGCCGGATTTCACCGTTACCGCCGATAGCGACAGCCTGACGGCATCGGGCCGCACGGTGAAGAGCATCAAGCTGACGGCGAGCGGCAAGGCCGATATCACCAGTCCCGCCGCCAACGTATCGCTGACCGGCTCCGTCAACGACCAGCCGCTCGATATCAAGGCAGCACTGGTGACAAGCGAGGGCAAGCGTTCGATCAACGGATTCCTGGTCTCGCTGGGCGACAACAAGGTCTCGGGCGATCTCGCGCTGGACGACAAGTACATGCCGCTCGGCACGCTGACGCTCGACGCGCCCGCTATCGACCAGTTGGCCGCACTCGCCGGCCAGGCGGTGACGGGCGACATCGACGGCACCATCGGC